>JBAWVV010000030.1:0-20126 GCA_037147115.1 Planctomycetia bacterium
AATTGGGACCGGGCGTCGGCGCCGAAGAGGGGACCACGGCCGACACCGGCACCGAGACTGTCGACCGCCTTCCCCAGCCCCCGCCGGCGCCATGAGCCACGGCGACGCTCCCCGCCTCCCGCAGCGGCGGCTCCCACCGCGGAGCGTGACGATCCGCTGCCGGATCGACGGCCCGCTCGTCGTGGAACTTTCCCCCGACTGTCCCGATCTCGGCCTCAGCCTGCGCGTGACCGACCACGAGGGGCGGGAGCACCCGCTCCCCGCCGGCCGACCGCTGGCCCTGTGCCGCTGCGGCCACTCCGCCCGAAAGCCTTTCTGCGACGGGGCGCACAAAACGATCCCGTTTACGGCCCAACAGATCGCTCCCTCTCCCTCCGCCCCGGACGCTCCAAGCGCGAACCAGACCCCGACTAGGCCCCTGGACGAACACGAAACAAACCCCCCTAACGAAGGGTAATTGGGCCTTTTTTCTCTATTTTCTCACTGGCAAGACACGTTGACTGTGCCGGCTGGGAAGACCCTGCGTGCGACGGAAGTTCTTCGCTCCAAAACACTTGCGCTCGGTCGATGGAAGCAGAACCTCGATTCGGCGAGGGCGAGCGATATGGACTGGCGCGCCTTTGCCCTGTACGGTTGCGTGTTCGGACAGCGCACCCCGAACTTCTGCCCGTCCCTCGGCCCCGAGCACCAACGGCGTGATGACGCACTCCCGCAACAACTTCTATCAGCGGTACAGCGTCGCGATCATGGCGGTCCTGCTGTTCCTGCTGCCACTGGTGTTGGTGGGGGCGGTGAAGGCAAAAGGGAACAACCGCAACGACGTCAAGGGTTGGCTGCCGCTGGAATACCCGGAGACGCAGGTCTACCGGTTCTTCCGCCGCAATTTTGCCGGCGAGGAGTTCATCCTCGTCTCGTGGGACGGCTGCACGATGGCCGACCCCAGGCTCGAATTGCTGGCGAAGAAACTCCTCCCCCCGCCGGAGGAAGCCTCGCGGATCGACCGGCCGCTGTATTACAAGTCAGCCCAGACCGGTCCGCGGGCCGTCGACTTGATGATGGCCGAACCGCTCAACCTCGACCGCGAGGAGGCGATCGAGCGTCTCACCGGGGCGATCATCGGTGCGCCGCCGAAGTCGGCGACGGGCGAATCGCTCCCCGACGATCCTGAGCTGCGCCAGACCTGCCTCGTCCTCACGCTCTCCGACACCGCCCGCGCCAACCTCCATGGCGCCATCGATACGATCCTGGAAGTGGCGACCAAGGAATGCGGCATCCCGGCCGCTACTCTCCACATGGGTGGCCCGCCGGTCGACAATGTCTCGATCGACAAGGCCGGCCAGACGAGCGTCACGATCCTCTTTGGCCTCTCGCTCGTCGTCGGGTTTTTCGTCAGCTGGTGGAGCCTGAAGAGCAAACTGCTGGTCGGTCTTGTGCTCGCCTCCGGCGTCTACAGCATGTTTGCGAGCCTCGCGGTGGTCTGGTATTCGGGCTACCCCGTTGATGCGATCCTCCTCACGATGCCGTCGCTGGTGTACGTCGCCACCACGAGCGGGGCGATCCATCTGGCCAACTACTATCGCGACCAGATCGCCGAGACTGGCATCCAGGAGGGGGCCGCCGGACGCTCGGTCCATCACGCCCTTCTGCCGCTGTCGCTGGCCACCGGCACGACGGCCATCGGCCTGGCCACGCTGGCCGTCAGCGAGCTGGTGCCGATCCGGATGTTCGGCATCTTCTCGGCCGTCGGCGTGGTGGTGAGCTTCCTGATCCTCGTCTTCTTCATGCCCGCCGCCCTCGAGCTCTTTCCCCCCAAACTCGTTGGCAATTCGACCGACGAGGGCGAGGGGATCGATCTCGACTCGATAGAGAACAGCCGCTGGTGGCGTGCCGGCGAGTGGGTCACGCGGAACAACGGCCTCGTTACCGCCGCCTGCCTCCTCGTGATGGCCGGCGTCGGCTACGGGATGACGAAGGTGGAGAGCAGCGTCCAGTTGATGCGGTTGTTTTCCCCCAAGGCGCGGATCCGCGAAGACTACCGCTGGCTCGAGTCTCATCTCGGACCGCTGGTGCCGATGGAGATCCTCGTCCGCATCGACCAGAAGACCTGTCCGCTCAATTTCCTCGAGCGAATGGAACTCGTCGGCGAGATCCAGTCGGAGATCGGCGCGCTCGCCGAAGTGGGAAGCTCGCTCTCCACCGTCACGTTCGGCCGCAGCCTCGAGACCGGCGACGGCGGCGAGGGGATCGGCGGGGCGGCGGCCCGGGCCTTCGGCCTCGGCGCCCGGACGAAGCGCAACGTTTTGAATCGGCGGCTCTTGGCCCACCGCGAAGACTTCCTCGCCGGCGACTACCTCCGCGACGCCGTCCTCGACGACGGCCGCGAGCAGGAACTGTGGCGGATCAGCGCTCGCGTCAGCGCCGTCAAGGAGGTCGACTACGCCGATTTCAAGGCCGACCTCCAGACCAAGATCGACCCGATCCTCGCCAGGATGACCGAGAAGGGGATCGATGGCGTCTCGGTCGATTACACGGGGCTGGTGCCGCTGGTCTACAAGGCCCAGCACTCGCTCCTCGACGGTCTCAAAATCGGTTTCATCTGGGACTTCGCGATCATCGTCGCGGTCATGATCCTCCTCTGCCGGGCGACGTCGGCGGGCCTGGTTCTTCTCCTCCCCGCCGCCTTCCCGGCCGTGATGGTGTTCGGGGCGATGGGCTGGGGCAACCACCTCCTCAAGGCCTATGCCGACGGCCATCTCCTCATTGATATCGGCACGGTGATGGCGCCGAGCGTGGCGCTGGGCGTGACCGTCGACGACGTCGTCCACTTCATGCTCTGGTTCCGCCGGGGGATCGCCGACGGGCTCGACCGCAAACAGGCGACGATGCTCGCCTACAAGGGCTGTGCCCGCGCGATGTACCAAAGCTGGGGCGTGATCGGCATCGGCCTGTCGGTGTTCTCGCTCTCGCCGTTCGGCCCGACGCAGCGTTTCGGCTACATGATGCTCGCGATGCTGACCATCGCCCTGGTCGGCAACCTCGTCTTCATGCCCGCCCTCCTCTCCGGCCCTCTGGGAGCCGTCTTCAGTTGGAGCGTGCTGCGGATCGAACGCAACAAGGCCCAACGCAACGGCCGGACGACCGTGAAGGAGGATGCGGGGAGCAACAAACTTCCTCCCCCCCATGTCCTCCCCGGTCAGGCTAAGCAGGTCGTTCATGCCTGAAGGCAGGCGCCGCCCCGGCAGGAAGCCGGGATCGGGCCCACGGCACGATGCCAAAGACCAGCGCCGTCGGAGTGACTCCGCCCCTGAGGGGCGCCGTCGCGATGACCTGCCCCCCGTGGAACCACCCCCACCGCCGGCGGCCCGCGCCTCCGACGAACTCGGCCTCCCCACGGCGACGGTGCTGGTGAAGGCGAAGCGGGCGCGACCGTTCTTCGGGCGTCATCCCTGGGTGCTCGACACCGCCATCGAACGGGTCGAGGGGACACCGGCCGACGGCGATGTCGTCGATCTGGCCACGCACGAGGGGCGGTTCATCGCCCGCGGGATCTGGAATGCCTCGAGCCGGCTCCGCGTCAGGCTCTACGCCTTTGAATCCGACGTGCCGCTCGACGCCCCCTTCTGGCGATCGCGGATCGATGCTGCCATCGCCCTCCGCCGGACGCTGGGGCTCGACGACCGCTCCGGTGCCGCACGGCTGATCAACAGCGAAGGAGACGATCTCTCCGGGCTGATCGTCGATCGCTATGGCGATCATCTCGCCATTCAGGTGACGAGCCTGGCCATGGCCGGTCGCCTCGACGCGATCTGCGACGCTCTCGAAGCAGCGGTAAAACCGGCCGGGATCCTTCTACGGGGCGCCGACCGGGGCCTTTCGAAGCTCGAGGGGCTCCATCTCCCCGACCGGGTCATCCGCGGCACCGCTCCGGAGGGGCCGGTCTTCATCCGCGAGGGGAGCCTTTCCTGGGGCGTCGATCTCACCGAAGGGCAAAAGACCGGCTTCTACCTCGACCAGCGTGACAACCGGCGTGCCGCCGCGCTCCTCGCCCGCGACCGCCGCGTCCTCGATCTCTTTTGCTACTCCGGCGGCTTCGCCGTCACCTGCGCCATCACCGGCTCGGCCAGGAACGTGCTCGCCGTCGACGGCAGCGCCAAGGCGACGGCGCTTGCCCGGGCCAACGCCGATTTCAACGGCGCGGCGAATGTCACGGTGGAGACAGCCGACGCCTTTGCGCGGATCGACAGCTTGGCTGCCGCCGGCGAGAAGTTCGGGATGGTGATCCTCGATCCGCCGAAGTTCGCCCGCAGTCGCGGCGCCATCGAAGAGGCCCTGCGGGCCTACCACCGCATCAACCGCGTTGCGGTCGATCTCCTCGAGCCGGGGGGGATCCTTGTCAGCTGTTCCTGCTCGGGGAGCGTCTCGCGCGACGACTTCCTCGAGATGCTCTCCGCCGTGGCCCAGCGGAGCGGTCGCCAGATCGCGATGCTCGAATGCCGCGGCGCCGCCCCCGATCACCCCGTCAGCGCCAGCTGCCTTGAGGGGGAATACCTCAAGTGCATCATCGCCCGCGTGGCCTGACGCTACCGCTGCACGCGAACCACGAGCGTCCGGCTCGTGTTCGCTTGGCGGGCCTCCGCCCGCTGGCGAGACACCCGGGCCTCCGGCCCTGGGGCCGCTCTTACAGCTTCCGAAGCTTCGTGTACTCGGGAACTGCACGCAAACCACGAGCGTCCGGCTCGTGTTCGCTTGGCGGGCGTCTGCGAACCAACACTGAGAACGTCGCGAGCCTCGGCTCCTCCACGGTCGGGTCGCATTCAGGCCGACCGGTCCCGGATGTTGCTCCTCATGATCCGCCCCGCCAGGCCGACGCTTGCCGAAGTGCCATTGGCCGACCTATCCTTTGTGCAGCATGTCACCCATAACCAAATCCTTGATCGAGGAACTCAAGCGCGCACCGGAGAGTGTGCAGCGGGAGGTGCTCGCTTTTCTGCGGCACCTACGGACACGCGATGCCGGCAGTGATGGGAGCGACGACGTGCATGCCCTGCTGCCGCTCGCGGAGTCAGCCTGGGCGGCGGATTGGGATACTCCCGAAGAGGATGATGCGTGGCGGCATTTGTAGGTGGCGACGTGGTCGTCGTGCCGTTTCCTTTCACCGATCTTCAGTCGAGCAAGCGTCGACCCGCCGTCGTGCTCGCGACGTTCGCACGGGGCGACCTGCTGATCTGCCAAATAACGAGTCGATCAGAATCCCACCCGACCGCGGTGGCCATCGGCACGGATGATTTTCTACGCGGTGGCATCGATCGGCCGAGCGTGGCTCTTCCGCACCGACTCGTCACCGTTCATGAGGCGGTCATCTTGAGGTCGGCGGGCACGCTCACGCCGTCCAAGCTGGTTGAGCTGGTTGAGCGAGTGTGTGCCCTGATTCGTGCTGGCGTTGATGCATAAACCTGCCGTGCCCCGCGGTGGCTTAGCGTCCGGCTCGTGTTCGCTTGGCGGGCATCCGCCCGCTGGCCTGGACCCGGGCCTCGGCCCTGGGGATTGCTCTTACAGCTTCCGAAGCTGCGTGTACTCGTCGATTGTCACCGTGGTGAGCTCGCCGTCATCGCGGGAGAGGATGAGGACGTCACTGAAGACCTTGTCGTCGGCATTGCGGCGGAAGTGGAGGCCGTGCCGACGACGCTCGCGCCGCAAGACCTTTCCCACCGTCGTCGTGCTCCACGCGGCGCTCGAGCCGATCTGGACGCCGTGAATCACCTCGACCCGGTCCCCCGGAGCGAGTTGATCATAGAGCGTTCGCGACTGGCGTTCTTCGGGGGTCATATCGGCTCTCCCGGTTCTCTTTTGGCGACACACGGACGACGACTCGAGAGTCGATCAGCAGGGCACGGTCCGCGCCGACCCGGGGAACCCTCAGCGTTCCCACGGGTCACGGACAAGAAAGTCCTCAGACTTCCTTCGCCTCAATCCACTTCATCATCTTGCGGAGATTGCGGCCGGTCTCGGTGAGCTTGTGCTCGCGCTCGCGGCGGCGGGTGCTCTTGAACATCGCCGCACCGCCACGGTTCTCGAGGATCCAGTCGCGGGCGAACTCGCCGGAGCGGATCTCTTCGAGGATCTTCTTCATCTCCGCACGGGTCTCGTCGGTGATGATCCGCTTGCCGCGGGTGTAGTCACCGTATTCGGCGGTGTTCGAGATGCTGTAGCGCATGTACTCGAGCCCGCCCTGGTAGAGGAGGTCGACGATGAGCTTCATCTCGTGAAGGCACTCGAAGTAGGCCATCTCCGGCTGATAGCCGGCGTCGACGAGCGTGTCGAAGCCCGCCTTGATGAGCTCCGAGACACCGCCGCAGAGAACGACCTGCTCACCGAACAGGTCGGTCTCAGTTTCCTCCGCGATCGTCGTCTCGATGACGCCGCCACGGGTGCCGCCAATCCCCTTCGCGTAAGCCAGCCCGAGCTTCTTGGTCTCAGGCGAAGCCCCGGCACCGAGCGCGATCAGGCAGGGAACGCCCCCGCCCTTCACATACTCGCTGCGGACAAGATGCCCCGGACCCTTCGGCGCGACCAGCATCACGTCGTGACCGACGGGGGGCTCGATCTGCCCGAAGTGGAAGTTGAAGCCGTGGCTGGCCATCAGCACGGCGCCTTTTTTGAGATGCGGCTTGATCGACGCCTTGTAGACGTCGGCGGCGACCTCGTCGGGGAGGAGGATGTTGATCAGGTCGGCCTGCTTGACGGCATCCTCGACGCTCATCGGCTCGAAGCCGTGCTTCTTGGCGAGATCGTAGTTCGGACCACCCGGCCGCTGGGCGACGACGACCTTCAGCCCGCTGTCCCGGAGATTCTGGGCCTGCGCGTGCCCCTGGCTACCGTAGCCGATGACGGCGATGGTCTTCCCATCGAGGGCCTTGAGATCGGCATCAGCGTCGTAATAGATCGTGGCGGGCAAGGGATCACTCCTCGGATCAGGCTGAAGGAAAGAAGTCGGGCTGAAAGGGGGGGGTGAAAGGCGTGGGGCGGGCCCCACGCCGATCAGGAGAGCTGTCTAGGCAAACGATTCACGCCAGCGATTCGCGGACCGACGCCTCGTCGGTGGGGCGGGCGCCGTCGGCCGCCTCGGTGAGCTCGCGGGTCGGCGGGCTCCCCCGCACCATCGCAATCCGGCCGGTGCGGACGAGCTCCAGGATCCCGAGGGGGCGCATCAGCTCGATGAAGCCCTCGATCTTCTTTTCGGTCCCGGAGATCTCAACGACAACACTGTCGGCGGCGACGTCGACCACTCGCCCACGGAACACCTCGGCGAGCTCCTTGACCTCCGTCCGCGTGGCACCGGCCGTGGCAGCGATCTTGATGAGCATCAAGTCGCGCTCGAGGTGATTGCGCGAGCTGATGTCGTCGACGCGGACAACCGTGACGATCTTCTCGAGCTGGCGGCGGACCTGGTCGAGCACCCGATCATCACCCCGGAGAACAAAGGTCATTCGGGAGAAACGCCGGTCTTCCGTCTCGCCGACGGCGAGGCTGTCGATGTTGTAGCCCCGGGAGGCGAGCATGCCCGAGACATGGGCCAGCACGCCGGGAACATTCTGGACCGTGGCCGAAAGGACGTGTCGCATGGGGGGAGACCGGAGGAAAGGAGTGGGAGCAAGACCGGGACCGAGGCGGAATCGAGGGCTGACGATCAGGAGGAGAGGGTAGTTTCGGGGGGCAGGGGGGACGCAGTCTGGAGCCAGGCAGGGGATGCCAACGGGAAAACGCCCGCCGCGTCGGGGTCACCCGGCCCTGCAAGGCCGCTTTAGCAAGCCCCGGCCCCGAATGAACGGCGAAAACAGGCCGAAAACGGCATCCAGAAGGAATCTCAAGTGTAGTTCGGCCCGCCGTGACGATTCAAGCGGTGCCCCTGGAGATGCCCCGTCACGCCCGGTCTTGGCAGGTAAGCGTTGACATGGCCCGGAAAATACGAATAGTTTGCGGGACTGCCCCCGCGATCGCGGCGGTCTGTCAAGGCACTTTCCGCCTGCTCCCTTTCTCCCCACCCCACGAGTGATGAGCGTGTCGAACGTCCTGGCCCAGGAACTGATCGAAGCCGGCGTGCACTTTGGCCATCGTGCCAGCCGCTGGAACCCGAAGATGCGGCCCTATATTCATGGGCGCCGGAATCTCATCCACATCATCGACGTCCGCGAGACGATCCGCGGCCTGCTCCGGGCCCGGAAGTATCTCAAGCAGGTTGCGTCGACCGGCAGCCTGATCCTGTTTGTCGGGACAAAGCGGCAGGGTGCCGAAGCGGTCGCCCGCGAGGCGTTGCGCTGCGGCATGCCCTACGTCTCCGACCGCTGGCTCGGCGGCACGCTGACCAATTTTCGCACAATCCGCAACCGGCTGGCGCGGCTTGAGCAGCTCGAGAAACTGATGCCGTCGGACGAGTTCGGCGCTTATTCCAAGAAGATGCAGTCGTCGCTGCGACGCGAGTTCCGCAAGATGGAGCGGAATCTCGGCGGCATCCGCACCCTGTCGCGGCTCCCCGAGTGCCTCGTGGTGTTCGATCCGAAGAAGGAAAAGAACGCCATCAGCGAAGCCCGGAAGATGGGGATCACGACGGTCGCGCTGATCGACACCGACTGCGATCCCGATCTGGTCGACCTTCCGATCCCGGGCAACGACGACTCGATCCGCTCGATCGAGTTGGTCGCCTCCCGGCTCGCCGATGCGATCCTCGAGGGGAAGGTGAACACCTCGTCCGACGCCCAGGCTGCTGCCGAAGGGGCCGACGTCGATGGGAAGTCGGCTCCGAAGGCCCGGTCGAATGTTGGCAAGCGGCCAGCGCCCCGTCCGCCGAAGACCTGATCGACCGCCGGCCAACTGCCCGGCAGAGCGCGGGAGGATGGCGGCCTCTTTTGTTTTTTGTCCTCCGACGGCCGGCAGGAGCGCCCACAACAGGGCGCTTCGCCGGTTGTCTCGTTCTGGTCCGGGGCGGGGCTTTGGGCTCTTGAACCGATCAGGAA
Organism: Planctomycetia bacterium; assembly: GCA_037147115.1. GTDB lineage: Bacteria > Planctomycetota > Planctomycetia > Pirellulales > UBA1268 > QWOP01. Next base: position 9,012 of record JBAWVV010000030.1, read on the forward strand.
TGACCCCATTTTCCACGCCCACTACTGGAAGGAGCTTTTTCCATGGCAGAGATCACGGCCGCAGCGGTGATGGCACTCCGGGACAAAACCGGACTGCCGATGATGGAATGCAAGAAGGCCCTCCTGGAGTGCGGCGGCAACACCGAGCAGGCGGTGGAATGGCTCCGCAAGCAGGGGGTCAAAACGCAGGCGATGCGCGCCGACCGTGAAACCTCGACGGGGCGTCTGGCGGTCTACGCCGATCCCGCCAAGAACGTCGGCACGATCATCGAACTGAAGTGCGAGAGCGCTCCGGTGGCCAACAGCCAAGACTTCAAGGCCCTCGCCGAGGACATCGCCACGACGCTCGCCCTCGGGCCCGGCGCGAAGACCCCCGCCGAGCTCCTCGCCCAGAAGAGCCACGCCCACCCCGACAAGACCCTGGCGGAAATCAAGGACGATCTCTTCAACCGGATGCGCGAGGTATTTGACCTAGCGCGGATCTGCCGCATCGATGCCCCCTGTGGCGGCTACGCCCACCACGACGGCTCGAAGGCGGCGATCGTCGAGGTCGCGGGGAAGACGACCGGCCCCGACGTGGCCACCGTCGCCAAGGACATCTCGATGCACGTTGTCGCCCTCGCTCCGCAGGCGATCACGAAGGAAGACCTCGATCCCGCGGCGGTGGCCAAGGAGCGCGAGATCCTCACCGAGGCGGCCCGCGGCGAAGGGAAGCCGGAAAACATCATCGCCAAGATGATCGAGGGACGGCTGCGCAACTTCTTCAGCCAGTGTGTCCTCCTCGAACAGCCGTTTGTGAAGGACGACAAGCAGACCGTCGGCCAGCTGGCCAAGTCGGCCGGGCTCGAAGTGAAGCGTGTCGAGAACTGGAAACTTGGCGGCTGACATCTGCCGGTGCGGGAGACTCTTCCGATGGAGGCCAGACAGAGTGGCGTGAAGGGACCGGACGCCGGGCCGGCCGGAGCCTTGGGCCAAGCAAACGGGGCCGTTGAAGGGGCTGCGGTGGTCTACCGTCGCGTGCTCCTCAAGCTCTCGGGGGAGAGCTTCGTCCGCCCCGGCGAGCGCGGGATCTCGATGGACGAAGTCCTCCTCGTCGCCCGGCAGGTCTTTCTGGCGGCCTCCCGGGGAGTCGAACTGGCGATCGTGATCGGGGGTGGCAACATCCTCCGCGGGGCCTCCTTCACCGCCGGGAACTCCGGCGTCCACGAGGCGACGGCCCACTCGATGGGAATGCTCGCTACCGTTATCAATGGCCTGGCGCTCCAGGATGCCCTCGAGAGCCTGGGGGCCCAGACGCGGCTGATGACGGCGATCCGCATGGACGGCGTCGCCGAGCCCTACATCCGCCGTCGCGCCCGCCGCCATCTCGAGAAGGGGCGGATCGTGATCCTCGCGGCGGGCACCGGCAGCCCGTTTGTGACCACCGACACCGCCGCCGCCCAACGGGCCCTGGAGCTCGAGGCGGATGTTCTCATGAAGGCGACCCGGGTCGACGGCGTCTACTCCGACGATCCGGAGAAAAATCCCCACGCGATCCTCTATCGCGATCTCTCCTACCAGCAGATCCGCGACCAGAATCTCCGGGTCATGGATATCACGGCGATCTCCCAGTGCATGGAGCACGACATGCCGATCCTGGTGTTCAACTACCGGCGCGAAGGGAACATCGTCCGGGCGATCGCGGGGGAGCGGATCGGGAGTCGGGTCTCGCGCCCAGGCTGACGGTCGTCGGAAACGTCACTCTCACTGGGGGGTGTTTGGGGGGGGAGCGAATCTGGCCCCGGGTTTTTTGGGCGCCTTTCTCGGTCGAATCTTCCCTACTGCACCCCCCATTCAGAGTGAATTACGGCCTTCTTTTCGACGCAGGCTACCGATCCCCCCAGAGCCTGGGAGGTCCTGGTGGACTGCGGGTTTTGGGGCGACCTTGAGCCCCCAGTCTTCCTTGACTGACCCTCCCCACCGCTCGACAATGGCTCTTTTGGCGGTCACCTCCTGCCCCCTGCCTCGTCGGCTCTGGGTGGGTTGCGGCCGGGAGAGTTGACCATGGTTGGCACGCTTAAGAGTCGTCTGAACAACGGTTGGAAGAGTCGTGGGGCTGCAACGAAGTCGATCGCCAGGGACGTCCGGCGCGGCTTCACGCTCGTCGAACTCCTCGTGGTGATCGCCATCATCGGCACCCTGGTCGGGCTCCTCCTTCCTGCGGTCCAGGCGGCCCGTGAGGCAGCCAATCGGATGGCCTGCAACAACAATCTCAAGCAGCAGGGACTGGCCGTCACACTCCACCACGACGCCAAGAAAACCTTCCCTTCCGGCCGAAATACCCGCGAGCAGATCGGGACTTCCTGGGCTTTCCGCATGCTCCCCTACATGGAGGAGACGGCGATCGCCAATGCCTACGTGCCGACGGCCCGGGCCGATGACACCCTCAATTCGCAGTCGATGCGAACGGCCGTCTCGGCGTTCTTCTGCCCCAGCCGGCGGGGCCCCAACAACACCCGCAACTTCGACAACAACAACGACGTCCCCGTTGTCATGGCGGCCGCGGCCGGCGGCGACTACTCCGCCAATGCCGGGACCTACTTCAATTACAGCGCCGAGAATGGGGCGGGTGTCGACGGTCGACAGGCCGGCCCGATCTTTACCTTCTCGGCGGTGAAGGCGTCGTGGGTGACCGACGGCTTGAGCCAGACGATTGCCATCGGCGAGCGGCATATGATCCCGGCCGATCCGGCCTGGCCCCAGAACATGGTCCAGTACTGGCAGGGGGACACCTCGATGTTCGCCGCCGACACCCCCCACTGCCTGTTCCGCGACACGGCCCGGGGGCTCGCCAGCGGTCCGAAAGACACCAACAGCCGGAAGTTCGGCAGCCAGCATGCCGGCGGGATCTCGAACTTCGTGTTCCTCGACGGCCATGTCGAGGGGCTCACGCCCGACACCGATCTCGACGTTTTGCGGTGGTATTCCACGATCAGCGATGGCAACGACCCGACCAAGCCGGCCGACGGCGCCGCGGGCTCGGGAACCTGACGCGGCCACCGCTTCGAGCCCCGAAAACCAGGCCCCTCGCCCGACGCGAGGCTGCGCCGGCCGTGGACGCCCCCGCCACCCGTTGAGGGGCGGGGCGTTTGCGCAAAGTGTGCCGTGGGACAATGCCAATGAGGGCTTTTCCACTGCCTGTTAGCCCTCGAAGGAGATCACCATGGCCCGTCAGTTGAGCCCCGCAGCCCAGGCCCGCCTCGCGGCGGCCCGGGCGATTGCCCAGGGCAAGCCGCTTCCCATCCCCGCCGCTGCCCCGGGCCAGAAGGCCAAAGCGGCTCCGCGCCCGGGATCGGCTCCGGGGGCCATGCCCGCTCCGGAGGCTTCCCCCGCGCCCGGATCGAAGGGGAGCGGCATCGTGATCCTCGCCCTCCTTGGCGTCATCGGGATGGGGACGATTGCCGGGGGGGCGTGGATGACCCTCGGCCGGCGCCCCGATCTCGTCGGCGCGACCGCCACGATCCAAAAGGGGCTGCTGACCGGGTCGATGCGCGGGGCGGAGGGGAAGAAGGCGGTCGCCGAGGTGATCCGCAACGCCGATCAGATGACCAAGGCCGAGCTCGAGACCGCCCGCAAGGCCCTCGACGACGAATGGAAGCAGTGCCGCGACGAGGCAATCGACGCCTTCGTGGCCGCCCCGGAGTCAGACCGGCCGCGACTGGCCGACGAAGGAATCGACCGAACGATCGCCTACCGGAAGCTCCGCTTCGGCCTCTCACCGCAAGCACAAGAAGAGAAAGGCCGCCGCCAGAAGCCGCCGAAGGAGGACGACCGCCGCAAGCTCTTCGACCGCTACGCCGAGGCCCTCCAGGCCCAATCGAAGAAGCGGGGCGTCGATCTCCCGGAATGGCAGTGAGCGGGGCGGCCCTCCCGACGACCAGCATGACGGGTAGACTGCGAGCGTCGTCCGATCCCCCTGCAGGAGCGATGCGCCCCCGTGAGTGAGTCTTCCCACGGTCAGCATCACCACTACGCGTGGTGGCTGATCATGTGCTTGTGTGGCGTCGACTACTTCAGCACCCTCGGCTACCAGCCGTCGATCGCCTTCGAAGGGGCCGGCACCCTCGCCCCGCTCGCGACGCTGGTCCTCGTCCTCGTGACGCTCTTCGGGGCCTACCCCGTCTACAGCTACGTCGCCGGCCAGACCCCCGACGGCGTCGGCTCGATCGGGATGATCGAGCGGCTCGTGAGCGGCTGGAAGGGAAAGATCGGGGTCCTCGTCCTGATTGGTTTTGCCGCCACCGACTTCGTGATCACGAAGACGCTCTCCGCCGCCGACGCCGCCGCGCACCTCATCAGCAATTCGCTCTTCGCAGGGAGCGCCCCGCCCTGGGCCCACAATCAGATCGTCATAGCGGCGGTGCTCCTCCTGCTCCTCGGGGGGATGTTCCTCAAGGGCTACTCGGAGGTCGTCGGCATCGCCACGGTCCTCGTCATCGTCTTCCTCGGGCTCTCGTTCCTGATCATCGCCAGCGGGCTGTGGCACCTCCTCACCCACCCCGCGCTGCTCCAACAGTGGTTCGCGGAGATCGCCTCGGGCAACTACCACCTCCACGAGGCGCCGCTCGAGGGGCACGGCCTGTGGGTGGCCCTGGGGATCTCGCTCTTGATCTTCCCCAAGCTCGCCCTCGGCCTCTCCGGCTTCGAGACGGGCGTGCTCCTGATCCACCTCGTCCGCGGCAGTGATGAAAACCCAGACGACGAACAGACGCGGATCGCCAATACGCGCCGGCTCATGCTCACCGCCGCCCTGATCATGTCGTTTTTCCTCATCGGCTCCTCGCTCGTCACCGGCACCAACACCATCATCCCGGCCGACGAGCTGCGGATGGAAAAAGACGACGTCGGCGAGATCACCTTCAAGGGGAAGGCCCTCGACCGGGCACTTGCCTACGTCGCCCACGGCGAGAGCCCGCTCAACGTTAGCCCGCTCTTCGGCCCGATCTTCGGCACCGTCTACGACATCTCGACGATCCTCATCCTTTGGTTCGCCGGGGCCTCGGCGATGGCCGGCCTCCTCAACATGGTGCCGCGCTACCTGCCGCGCTACGGCATGGCGCCGGAGTGGGCGGCGGCCTACCGCCCCCTCGTGATCGCCTTCACCGTCATCAATCTCCTCGTGACATGGGCCTTCAAGGCTGATGTCACGGCGCAGGGGGGCGCCTACGCCACCGGCGTGCTCGTGCTCATGACCAGCGCCTGCATCGCGTCGCTGGTGCACATGCAGCACGAGTCCTCGGCGGGGGCCGATCACAACCTGCTCAAGCGGTTCGCCTTCGCGCTGATCACGCTCGTCTTCATCTACACGACGATCACGAACATCTCAGAGCGCCCCGACGGCATCATCATCGCCTCGATGTTCATCGCGTCGGTGCTCGTGATCTCGATCGTGTCGCGCGTGTGGCGAAGCCAGGAGCTGCGCCACAAGGAGTTTCGGTTTGCCGACGACTCCGCCCGCATGCTGTGGACCGACATCTGCGCCGAGGGGGCCTTCCGCGTCCTCGTGCCGCACCGGCCCGGCCACCGCTCGCTCGACGAAAAGGAGGCGGAGATCCGCCAGCGCCACCGGATCCCCGCCGAGGTGCCGATCGTGTTCCTCGAGGTCCATTACGGTGACACCAGCGAGTTTCACAACGCCCCGATCCTCTCCGCCAAGCAGGAGGGAGAGCGGTTCGTGATCGTCGCCCGCGACGTCGTCAGCGTGTCGCACACGATCGCCCAGATCGCCATCGAGATGTGCAAGTTGGGCAGGCCGCTCGACGTCGTCTTCGGCTGGAGCCAGGGGAGCAGCCTCAAGCTCGCGCTCGAGTTCCTCCTCTTCGGCCAGGGGGACGTGCCGAACGTCGTTTACGACCTCGTCGAGAAGGCCGTGCCCGACACCGGGCGGCGGCCGACGGTCCTGGTGGGTTGAGCGGCGCAGGGCTGCCCAAGCGACCGTCTCACCGCGCCGGCTTCACGCTCCAGACCTCGTCGAAGAAATCAGCGGCAACGATCCGACCGGGATCGCGGCCGTCGGGGGGCACCGCCAGATCGATCACCGCCCAGTCGGGGAGGCGCCGATTTTGGAGGGCGTTGTTGACGTCGTGCTCCTCGCGGAAGGTGAAGCCGGAGTTCAGCACGAGATACCGCGGCGCCGCGGCGGGCGCGAGCGGATTGGGGTGGATGAGCACCGGCACCTGGCCAGCCCCGGGAAAGCGCCGTTCGCCGGCGGTGCCCGGACCGAGCACGATCCCCTCAGGCGTCCAGCGCAGCGGCAATCCCGGCAGGGCGCGGGCGACGAGAGGATTGGAAGACTCGTCGCCGAAGAGGATGAGGTGCTTCGTGCGGAGGATCTCGTCAGTGACGTCGTTGGCCTCCATGACCGGCAATTCACCCCGGTAGAGGTCGTGCCAGCGGCGCTTCAGGTGGGCAAACTCCTCCGCCACAAAGCGGTCGACCGCTAGCGAAAGACCTGGCCCGACCGGCGGCACGACGACAAACGGCGCATCAAACGCCTCGTCAATCGGGCCGGTGAGCCCGGGCCGCTTGCGCTGGAGCGGAAGCGTGGAAGAGTCGACCACGCCCCAGGCGCCGTCGACCGCCAGCCCGGCACGGGCGAGGACCACGGCCCCGGCGTCGCCCTCCGGGTCGGGCACCTCGTAGTCGATCACCGTGCCGTCGATGGCGATCCGGCAGCGCGTGGGGAGGTCACGGAGATGCACCGCGGTGACGTTGGCCGTCTCGACATGGAGACTCGATCCCTTCAACGAGCGCACCGCATCGATCCGCGCGGGCGCACAGTGCTCGCCGAGGCCGAGCGGCTCGACCCACCAGCTCCCGCCATCGGCGAGCGTCGTGCCGGCCCAATGGACGGTGTCGGGGGATCGGGGCCGACCGGCCGCGATGGCGGGGGCGAGGAAGGCGGCGATTGCCGCGCGCGAGGGATCGTCGTAGCGGTGCTCCATCCCGGCGCCGATTTGGTGCGGAATCTCGCGCCCCTCGGCGGCGAGGGTCGCCACCATGATCTCGCTGGCGGCCCGCTGGCCGTCTTTCTCGCCTGAGTAAGCGATCACCGGGAGATTCAGCAGATTACGGGCCACCGGGGGGACGTCGGTGAGGAGCCACAGCCGCGACTCCCACGGGGGCACGTCGCCCGGCTGAATGCCGATAAAGCGGGAGGTGTCGACGAAACCGGCGCCGCCGTGAACCGCGCAAAAACGATCGGTGCGGCGGGCGCCGATCTCCCACGCCCCGGCTCCCCCCATCGAGAAGCCGGCCAGCACCACTCGATCACGGTCGACGGGGATGACGCGATCGAGGGCGTCGAGGGCCTCGAAGACATCGATCATTCCGGGCCCCTTCCAGCCGTTGCAGTAGCGGCCAAAGGGCTGGAGGACGATGGCGTCGTTGGGAAAGAACTCGCCGGTCTTGCGTGCCTTTTGCCAGAGGAAATGGAGATCGGTGTCGCGCTCGCCGCGACCATGGAGCCAGATCCACACCGGCACCGGCTGGGAGCGGTCGAGCCCCTCCGGCACCACGATCCCGTAGGGCTGTGACGATCCGTCGATCCGGGAGCGGTAGGCCAGCGGCACGAATCCCCCCTCGCGCCAGCCCGTCCGCCCCGCTGCCACATCGTCGAGCCGATGCTCGGCCTCGTCGAGCGCCCAGGTCGCCCGCTCCAGGTGCTGCGGATCCCACCATTCGCCGCATTCCAAGGCATAGGCCACTGCCTTGGGAAACACATCGATCTCCGCCCGGAGCCCGTCGTCGGCGAAGGGAGTCTGGGCGATCCGCTCTTGCACGGCTGCGAGCCGCTGGGGCACCTGCTCCCAGGCGGCGCGTTGTTCGTCGTCGAGCTTGGCGACGAGCTCGGCGATCGGGGGCGCTGGAGGGGGAAGACGGCGTTCGATCGCATCGGCTCCCGTGGCGGCGGCCGTCGCCATGACCCACAGGAGGAGAAGCCCCAGGCGGGAGGCGAGCGGGGCACGGGGGGGAGGGATGATCATGGAAGCCTCGCGGCGTGCGTGTCGGCGGGGATCACCGCCGGGCTGGGAGGCGGGAACGCTCTGGCCGCAGGACGCTTGCGTGCCAACTTCCCCCCCGTGAGAATTGTGACGTGGTCGCGGCGGAGGGACAATTCCGCACCCTCGGGCCGGGGCGGCCAGCCCGACGACCTAGCCCATAGCCCGACGACAGCCCCACGAAGGAGTGTGCCCGCATGCCGGTCGACGTGATCCTCTTGGATGCCGAGGAGCGGATGGAGAAGGCGGTCGACGTGTTCCGTCACCAGCTCACCGGTATCCGCACCGGACGGGCCAACCCCGGGCTCGTCGATTCGCTCCGAGTGGAGGTCTACGGCTCGCCGACGCCGATCAAGGCCCTCGCCAGCGTCGGCGCCCCTGAACCGAACCAGATCGTTGTCCGCCCCTTCGACCCCGGCACGATCAAGGACATCGAGAAGGCGATCCAGGCCTCCGACCTCGGCTTCAACCCGCAGAGCGACGGCCGAGTGATCCGGATCACGATCCCCGCCCTGTCGACCGACGTCCGCAAGAAGATGTCGTCGCGCATCAGGGAGCTCGCCGAGGAGGCGAAGGTGGCGATCCGCAACGTCCGCCGCGATGCCAACAAGGCGTCCGACACCGAGAAGACCGACGGCACCCTGACAGAGGACGACTGCGACTCCACCAAGGAGGAGGTGCAGGAGCTCACGAAGTCCTACGAGGCGAAGGTCGCGGATCTGGCGCGGGTCAAGGAAGCGGAAGTGATGGACGGATGAGCCCTTCCGGGCCGGTCGTCGGGAATGGGATCGAATCGATAGGGCCCGGGCACCAGGTACGCATGATCGGATCGCCACCCGTGGAAGAGCCGGTGCAGGCCACGGGGGTCGTGAAGCGCTACGGGCAGCGCACCGTGCTCGACCGCGTTTCGCTGAGCGTAAAACCGGGGATCACCGGGCTCGTGGGGCCCAACGGCGCCGGCAAAAGCACGCTCGTGAAGGCGATCCTCGGGCTGGTGCGCCTCGCCGAGGGGAGCGTGCGCGTGTTCGGGATCGACCCGCGCCGCGAGCCCCGCGCCGTGCGCCGGTTTGTCGGCGTCGTCCCGGAGGACGAATGCGCCGTACCGGGGCTGTCGGGGGTGGAGATGGTCCGCTACGCCGCCCGCCTCTCGGGGATCCCCGGGATCGAGTCACTCCGCCGGGCACACGAGGTGCTCGATTGGTGCAATGCCGGCCAAGAGCGCTACCGGCCGGTGGAAACCCTCTCGGTGGGGATGCGGCAGAAGATCTCCTTCGCTGCGGCCATCGTCCACGACCCCCGGCTGGTGATCCTTGACGAACCGACCAACGGCCTCGATCCGATCGAACGGCGGGCGATGCTCGGCCGGCTCACCACCCTCGCCCGCGAGCACGGCAAGACGATCCTGATCTCGACCCATGTCCTCCCTGACGTCCAGGCGATCTGCGATTCGGTCATCGTTCTCGCCGCCGGCCGCGTCCGGCTGACGGGATCGATCCGCGCGCTGACGCACCCGCCGACCCCGGAGGAGCGGCTCGAGGTGGCCGGCCCGATCGACGAGCTCGTCCGCCGCCTCGTGGCCCGCGGGATCCCCGCCCGCCGCGCCCACTCTGCTGACTTCTTCTCCGCTGCGGCCGGTTCCGCAGGTCGCTTCTCCGCCGCCGTCGCGACGATGGCGCCGGGAGATGGCGCGCAGGAAGGGGTGGTTCTCCTCCAGCTCTCCACCCCGGACGCCCTCGCGGGAATGTGGGCGGAGGTAAGCGATCTGGGGATCGGTGTCCGATCGCTGACGGCGGCCTGCCGTCCCTTCGAAGAGGTGTTTCTCGAGGCGCTTCAGGCCCCCCCACTGGAGTCCCTCCATGCCGCTCCATGACGTCGGCTACCGCCCTTGGCAGGGCCGGCGCTCCGGCTCGCTCGCCGCGATTTTCGTCATCGCCACGACCGGCCTCACCCTGGCGTGGACGAGCCGCTGGCTGCGCCGCGCCGTCTTCTTTGCCTGGAGCCCGGCGCTGGTCTTCGCCGGCAGTTTCTTCGTCTTCGAGCAGGCGATCGACGAGGGGCGACTCGACTCGATCCGTGAATCGGCCCGCCTCGGCCGAAATGTCGACGGCGTGGGGATCCTCGGGCGGGTGATTGCCGAGTCGCTCGGCCCGATCGACGACCCGGCCGATCGGCACCTCGGCCCCGAGGAGCGGGCCAACCGGACGCGCCGCATGGTCTGGGCGCGGCTGATGCTCGCCTTCATGCGCTCCCCGCAGGCGATCCTCTTGGCGATCGTGGTGGGGCTGGTGGCGCCGACGCTGGTGTCGCGCGATCTGCGCGTGAAGGCCTGGCTGATCTACTTCACGCGCCCCGTGGGCAAGTTCGAGTACGTCGCCGGGAAACTGCTCATCCTCGGCCTCCTCGTCGCCTCGATCACGATGCTTCCGGCCTTGAGCCTGTGGGTGGCGGGGGTGGCGGTGAGCCCGAGCCTGTGGGTCGCGGTGACGACCTGGGATCTGCCCCTGCGGATCATCGTGGCCAGCCTCGCCCTGGCCATCCCCACGGTGCTCATGGCGCTGGCCTATTCGTCGGTCACCGCCGAGAGCCGGATCGCGAGCTTTGCATGGTTTGCTACCTGGGCCGCCTGCTGGATCGCCCACACATCGCTGTCCACCGCCGATATGGTCCGGCGGGTGAGCGACGATTCGGTCGCCTCCCAACCGTCGGTTCCGGGGGAGTTCTCGGTCGAGGAGGGAGCGGTGCCGCCGCGCCGGGCGAATGTCCGCCCCCGAGCGCCGGCGGGGGATCTCGGTGAGACCATTTTCGACTTCATCGAGGGACGCGGGCCGGGCGACGGCCGACGGCCCAACGCGCGACGGGTTCGCTGGTTCTCCCGGGTCACTGGGGTCGACGCCACCATCGATCGCTGGGCCTGGCTCTCTCCCTATCATGCCCTCGGGGTGATCCAGGCCTGGGTGTTCGGCATTGAGCAACGCTGGCAGGCGATCCTCCCCCCGCTGTTGTCGCTCAGCATCGTGTCGGTCGTCTCGGCCGTCGTTCTTTGGTGGCGCGTCGACGCCCCCGCCCGTGCCTGAGG
>JBAWVV010000031.1:0-19823 GCA_037147115.1 Planctomycetia bacterium
AGTATCGGTCCTGCCGGGGCCGCTGGCAACCTCCCCCCGCCGGCCCTCCCCGGGCCGGGGCCAGCCGGCCCGGAGAGAACGTCAGCTCCGTGGCCTATGCGAGGACGGGAAGCGTCCTGACGCCTCGATCCAGAGGACACTCACGCCCCGAAGGGGTTGAGGACGTTGACCTTCGGCTTGCGGCTATCGGTGACGGTGCGGGTGACGACCGTTAGGCCGTGAGCCAAGGCGCTCGCGGCGATCAGGCTGTCCTTGATCGGCATGGCCGTTCCGGCAGAACGCATCTCCGCTAGGAGTTTTGCCCAGCGGAGGCCGGTCTCGGCTGTCCAATCGAGGCAGGTTATTCGGCCGCCACCGCTTTCGAACCATGCTTCCAGCCGCTTGCGCCGCCCGCTCGACGGAAGCCCGTGCCCGTCTTCGTCGCCACCTCGAGACGTTCTTGCGGGGATCGGTCGTGACGCCAGCTCGGGGGATGCCGGGGCGTCATCGCCAGGGGAGGCGGCCGATGGATGAACAGCGTATAGTCCGGCTCGGTTGGTGGTGGGGGAATGACACACCTAGACTCCATGGAGTCTGTTCGAAACCGCCCTTGTATGCAGGGCGCGGTGGCATCGCGAAGGGGCCAGTGGGACGGTTTTCCCGGTCGGCTTGCCGGGCGGGACGGGGGGACGCGTGCGGGCTCTGATCATCGGCTGTGGGAATCTCCTCCGGGGAGACGATTGCGTCGGCCCAGAAGTTGTGCGACGCCTCACGGCTCGCGGGCTCCCCGACGGCGTGGGCTGCGTTGACGCCGCCACAGCTGGGCTCGACGTCGCCCTGCTGATGCGCTCCGTGCCGCGCGTGATCGTGGTCGATGCCTGTTGCTCCGGGAATGCACCAGGGACGCTCATCGAACTCCGCGGCGCGGACGTGGAGCACTTGCCTTCCCCCTCCGCTATCAGCCTCCATGGCCTTCGCTGGCATCAGGCCCTCGCCTTCGCGCGCTGGCGTTTGGCCGAGGAGTATCCGGCGGAGGTGACGGCGCTGTTGATCGAAGGGGAGCGATTCGAGCATGGCGAACCACTTTCCCCAGCCGTCGAGGAGGCGGTCGAGAGGGTGTGCGGGAGGATCCTCGGGGAAGTGCTTGGTGTCGCTGCCGCGGCCACCGATCACCCCACGGCGTACGCTCCAGCAGAGTCGCCCGCGCCGCTGTCCGACGAAGGGGGAGACTGGCCGGCACCGGGGTGGCACGCTGGGCCGCGGGTCGAGGCGGTGATGGATGGGCAGCCGACGCCGTTCATGGCCGGTGACGCGCCGGGAATCGTCGTGCGGACAGAGACCGGGCTGCGGGCCTTCCGCAGCCGATGCGCGCACGCCGGTCTGTCGCTCGACAACGCCTCGATCGATCGTGGGAGCGGGGCCCTCGTCTGCCGTTGGCACGCCTACCGCTTCGACATCGACACGGGGGGAGGCCTGACGGCGCCCCATCGCTGCCTCGAGGTCTGGCCGCTACGGGTCGTCGATGGTCTGATTTGGGTGCGTCCGCCGGTCATGGCGGGCACCGGGCAGGACACGGAAGCGTCGGCCCAGCGGGGCCGAGGGCATCCACCGCAGCGCGGGTGAATCGAAGGCGAGCCTGCGGGTGGGGAGGAGGGAGCGAGCATCTCTCTGGCCGTGCCAAGAAGAATCGAGTCGATCCGCAAAGAGCAGGGAACGCGGATGGGGAAGGCGAACTTCGGCGGCGTCGTCCGTGACGTCTGCCTGGCCTACGTCCCTGAGGCGATCCCCGGCGACTCCACGATCGTTCATGGAGCAGCTGCTGCGGATCTGCTGACGGCCGCGCCCGCGTTTGGGTATTCTGTGCCTCGGTGGGGAGCGGGTCGTGATCCCCTCTGCCCCGTCCTCTTCCCTGCCTGTGAGGTGTGCCTTGTCGCGTCCGGTCCAGCAGCGCTTCGAATCGCTCGGCCTCGTCCTTCCACCGGCGCCGGCGCCGGCTGGGGTTTACAAGCCGTGCGTCACGGTGGGGAACCTCCTCTACGTCTCCGGGCACGGCCCGCTCCTCCCCGATGGCACGCTCATGGTGGGGCGGGTGGGGCGCGATCTCGATGCCGAGCAGGGGAAGGGAGCGGCCCGGCAGGTGGGGCTGACGATCCTCGCGACACTCCTTGCTCACCTCGACGGGCTCGACCGGATCAGCCGGGTCGTGAAGGTGCTCGGGATGGTCTCTGCGACCGACGACTTCGCCCGCCATCCGTATGTCATCAACGGCTGCAGCGAACTGTTTGTCGAGATCTGGGGCGCCGATGCCGGCGTCGGGGTCCGCAGCGCCGTCGGGATGGGATCGCTGCCCGGCAACATCCCGGTGGAGATCGAGGCGATCTTCGAATTGGCCTGACGCGTCGGTTTCCCCGGTGGAGCTCCATGCCCGTGATCCAGCGAGACGAGATCGTTGCCCGATTGGCCGCGCAGCGGGTGCTTCCGCTGTTCACCGGCACGGATGCCGGGGCGGGGATGAAGGTCCTCGGGGCCCTCGACGGCGCGGGGCTGCGGATCGTCGAGTTCACCAATCGCTCTGCTGAAGCGCTCGATGTCTTCGCCGAGATGGTGCGCCGGGCCGCGACGGCATTCCCCGCCATGATCCTCGGAGCCGGCACAATTCTCGATGTGGCCCAGGCGAAGGCCTTTCACGCTGCCGGTGCGGCGTTTCTCGTCGCCCCGCACCTCGATGAGGAGGTGGGGAAGTGGTGCGCCGGGCGGGATCTCGCCTGGTGCCCCGGCACCGCTACGGTCACGGAGATGATCCGGGCCGACCGACTCGGTGCGGCGGTGATTAAGGTCTTTCCGGCCGATGCCCTCGGGGGGCCGGCGTTTCTCAAGGCGGTGCGTGGCCCGTGCCCCCATCTGCGGCTCATGCCGTCGAGCGGGGTTTCGACAGCCCCCGAGAATCTTGCCGGCTGGTTCGCCGCCGGTGCGCACTGCGTCGGGATTGGATCGCAGCTGATCGACCCGAAGGAAGTGGTAGCAGGGCGCTTCGACGACCTGGCAGCGCGGGCGCGAGCGCTCGTGGCGGCCCTCCCCGGAGCCTGAACATGGGGCCAGCCGTCGTCGCCGTCGCTATTCTTGCGCTGGTGCTCCTCGTGGCCTGGGGGAAGGTCCATCCCTTCCTCGCCTTCATCCTCGTCTCGGCCGGGGCGGCGCTCGCTCTCGGCATGCCGCCGGCCGACATCGCCGCAGCGGTGCGGAAGGGGATCGGCGCGGCGCTTGGCAACCTCGCGATCGTGATCGTCGCCGGGGCGATGCTCGGCAAGCTCGTCGTCGAGTCGGGGGCGGCGCAGCGCATCGCCCAGGGGCTCGTTGGCTTGTGTGGCGAGCGGCGCATGGCGTGGGCGATGGCGGCGACCGGGTTCATCGTGGGGATTCCGCTCTTCTATGGCGTCGGCTTCGTGCTCCTGGTGCCGATCATCTTCGCCTGCATCGGCCGCTACCGTCTGCCGCCGTTGGTGGTGGCGATGCCGGCTTTGGCAGCGATGAGCGTCGCCCACGGGCTCCTCCCCCCCCATCCGGCGCCGACGGCGCTCGTGATTGCCTTCAAGGCCGATCTGGGGAAAACGCTTCTCTATGGGCTCGTCGTCGCCGTACCGAGCCTGATCATCGCCGGGCCGCTGTTCTCGCGATTTCTGGCCGCCGTTCCCGCCCGGCCGCTCGAGGGGTTTCAGGGGAAGATGCTCGAGCCTGAAAAACTCCCCGGCACGGCCGTGAGCATTTTCACAGCACTCCTTCCGGCGGTGTTGCTGGTGATCGCGACGATTCTCCAGTGGCGTCTTCCCCCTGACACTCAGGCGGCGTCGGTGGTCAAGTTTCTCGCCGATCCCGATCTCGTCATGATCCTCACCCTCGGCTTGGCGGCGGTGACGCTCGGGACGATGCGGGGGAAGACGATCCCGCAAGTGATGGGGACCTACACGGCGGCGATCAACGACGTCGCCTCGATCCTCCTGATGATCGGTGGCTCAGGCGCTTTCAAGGAGGTGCTTGTGCAGACGGGGGTCGACAAGGCGATCGCGGCGTCGCTCGGGGTGCTTCCTCTCGAACCGCTGATTCTTGCGTGGCTGGTGACGGCGGCGATCCGGGTGTGTGTCGGCTCGGCAACGGTGGCGGGGCTGACGGCGGCGGGGTTGTTGGCTCCCATCGTGGAGGCCGGCGGCGTCGATCCGAATCTGATGGTGCTCGCGATCGGCGCCGGAAGCCTGGCGCTGTCGCACGTCAACGACGGGGCGTTCTGGATGTTCAAGGAATACTTCCAGGTGAGTCTCGTCGACACGTTGAAAACCTGGACGGTGATGGAGACGATCGTGTCGGTGGTGGGGCTGATCGGCGTCCTCGTTCTCGCCCGGATCGTGTAGCCCGGAGGATCTTGTCGCCGGGCAACACCCGGCGCCCGGAAGACTCGCACACCGCAGGAAAATCAAAGGCCGCCGGGCACCACCCGGCGCCAAGGACGTAGGCACACCACAGGAACACCAAAGATGTTTGCGATTGATGCGCATCTCGATTTGTCGATGAACGCCCTTGAGTGGAATCGGGATCTGCGCTTGCCCGTGGGGGAGATCAACGCCCGGGAGCGGGCGCGGGGGTGGACCGACAAGCCCGATCGGGGAAACGCGACGGTGGCGTTTCCGGAGCTGCGCCGCGGTGGATTCGGCCTCGTTGTCGCCACGCAGATCGGTCGGTTCGTGGCGGCCGACAATCCGCTGCCGGGGTGGCATTCGCCCGAGCAGGCGTGGGCCCAGACGCAGGGGCAGCGGGAGTGGTATCGAGCGATGGAGGAGGCGGGGGAGCTGGTGCAGATTGTCGATCGCAGCGGCCTCGACGCCCATGTGACGCGTTGGCAGGGAACGCTTGAGGCCGGGGCCGACACGGCGCGGCTGCCAATCGGCTACATCCTCTCACTCGAGGGGGCCGATTCGATGGTCACCCTCGGGCATCTCGAGCGGGCGTATGGCTATGGCTTGCGGGCGCTCGGCCCCGGGCATTATGGGCCGGGGCGGTATGCCCATGGCACCGATGCAAGCGCGCCGCTGAACCCTCAGGGAAAAGAACTGCTGCGCGAGATGGAGCGGCTGGGGATCATCCTCGATGCCACGCATCTCTGCGACGAGGCGTTCTGGACGGCGCTCGAGGTCTACCAGGGGCCGGTGTGGGCGAGCCACAACAACTGCCGGGCGCTGGTTGACCACAACCGGCAATTCTCCGATCAGATGATCAAGGCGCTCGTGTCCCGCGGGGCGGTGATCGGCGGCGCTCTCGATGCCTGGATGATGGTGCCCGGGTGGGTGCGGGGGAAGAGCATGCCAGAGCCGCTTGGCTGTAACCTCGAGGTGATGCTCGATCATCTCGACCACATCTGCCAGATCGCCGGGAATGCCGATCATGTCGGGATCGGGTCGGATCTCGATGGCGCCTACGGCCGCGAGCAGTCGCCCTATGATCTGGAGACGATCGCCGACCTCGGGCGGCTGCCGACGATGCTCGCCAAGCGCGGGTACTCAGCAACCGACATCGAGAAGGTGATGCATGGCAACTGGCTGCGGTTTTTGCGGAGTGCTTGGCGCGCGTGAGGGGCTTCACGGACCCGCCGTGGTCTGCCGCTGCTGAAGGAGGAACTCGAGGAGGTGGGGAACGTTCTCCTCGCCGACGAGCTCGGTGACGTTGGCGGGCATCGGCGAGAGCCGGGAGACGCTTGTCTCGTCGATCTCCGCGGCAGGGACGCGGATTTCCTTGCCGAGATTGTCGGCGAGGATGAGATCGCCACCGTCTTCGCGGAGCTTGAGCCCCGAGATCGCTCGGCCATCGGTCGTGACCACGGTCGTGAGCCGGAAGGCCTCGTCGACGTTGCGGGCCGGATCGAGGATGTCTTCGAGGAGCCGCTCGCTCCCGCGTTGGCCGATGCCGTCGAGCTGCGGCCCGATCGCCGGCCCGAAGCCGCCGAGCCGGTGGCATTGGGCACACACCTTGTTGAACAGGCCACGGCCGGTGTCGACCGACGCCTTCCCCTGGCCATGAGCCGCCGCGACCCGCTCGATCTGCTGGCGGATCGCCTCATCGGGGGCAGGGAGATCGCGCGTCAGCTCGGCGAGCCGGGCGTCGAGATCGGCGAGGTTCGAGGCCCGCAGCCTCTCCGACACCGGGCCGTATTGGAGGACGGCCCCGGTGGTCTTCCCGGCGGCGACAAGCTGGAGGAGGCGCTCGGCTCCTGCCGGCCGCGAAGCAAGGGCCCAGGCCGCGGCCTGACGGAGGGATGGGGGAGCCGTGGCCACCACTTCGCAGAGCGTCTCCCGATTCGTGTCGACGTCCGTGCCGCCGAGCTGGCGGAAGACCGCCTCGCGGAGCGGCGCCGGCTCGCCGGCATCGAGCGCGACGACGGTGAGAAGGGGCCCGGCCCGGTCGGGATCGAGGGAGAGGAGCGCGGCGGCGGCGGCGGAACGGACGTCGGGGGGAAGGGAACGGTCGGTGAGTGCTGCGGCGACGTCGCCCGCCGGCGCGGCCGACGGCAGTTGCTCCACCACTTTCAAGCTCACGAGCGTTTCCGCGGCATCACGCCCCTCGTGCCGGGCGAGGACCCCGGCGGCAAGCTTTCCCCCCCAGTCGGCGAGCGTCGTGCCGGGCGTGAGCCGCTTGCCGGCCTGGCCGAGGCCGTCGAAAAAGGCAGCGAACGACCGCTTCTGTGCGCCGGCATCGTCCTCCGAGGCGTCGCGCGCCAGGGCCACCGCCTCGGCGATCCGCTCATCGGGGCAGAGCCGGGCGACGCCCGACGAGGCGCGCTCGCGGAGCGCGCCGCCGGACCGCGCCATCACGAACGCCTGCCACGCCGCCTCGGCGTCGGGCACCGCCAGCAGCACGTCGATGAGCCGCTCGCGGTCGCCGGGAAGAAAATGCCATGTGGCGAGGTCGGCTGGGGCCACGGCCCGCCCGCCGGCGGCCGAGCGGAGATGGTTGCGCATGGCGATGCGGAGAGCATGAACGAGCTGAACGTCGGTGGCGTCGGTGGCGCGGAGGGCGCCGAGCAACGGGGCGAGGGTGGCTCGCGACGGATGGCTGCCGAGGGCCTCGGCGGCGGCCCGACGGACGAACGCGTCGTCATCGCCGAGCATTCGCATCACCGTCGTCGCCCGCTCGCCGTCGAAGCCCGGCCACCCGGCCGCAGCGTCGAGAGCCTTGACGAGATGGACCCTCACCATCCGCTCAGGATCCTGCGAGAGCCGCTCGATGGAGCGTGCATCGAGCCGGTCGAGCCGGGCGAGGATCCAGGTCGCGAGGGCCCGAGCGGCCGAGGGCGCTGCGGTGTCGGAGGCGAGCAGGAGGCAGTCGCGGGGGATGCGCTGGTCGGTCGCACCGCGTGCCAGGAGTTGCTCGAAGGCGAGCCCACGGACGGTTTGGTTGGCGTGGCCGAGGAGGGGGAAGAGCCTTTCGGCCGGGGCCGTGGTGAGGTCGAAGGGGAGGAGAGCCCCGTTTGTTTGGGCCTGGTCGCGGCCACCGACGCCATTCCCCTTCCACACCACGCGCCAGATCCGGCCCCGTTCCCGATCGCGGCGCGGGTGGAGGAGATCGACTTCGTAGTGGCCGATGATGCAGTTGTAGAAGTCGGCGATATAGAGGGCGCCGTCGGGGCCCGTCTGCAGGTCGACAGGCCTGAACCACCAATCGTCACAGACGAGGAAATCCTCCGGGGTGTCGACCCACGGCGACGATCCCTTCCACTGAAGCCGGTCGCGGTGGACGGTGTTGGTGATCACGTTGCCGACGAACAAGTTCCCCTGATACTCGGCGGGGAAGCCTTCTGAATCGTCGTAGACCAGCGCCCCCGCGATCCCGGTGGAGCCATGATCGTGGCCGGTCATCGCCGGCGCGTAGCCGAGGCCGTCGTGCGGCTTGCCGAAGCTCTCGTAAGACGCTCCGCGGAGGAGCATCGTCACCGGCCGGGAGTGGCAATCGGCGCTGAACTGGTTGCCGAGGGTGTCGAAGCCCATCCCGAAGGGGTTGACCTGCCCCCAGGTGACCTGCTCGATCGCCGAGCCGTCGGGCTTAAAACGGTAGGTATTTCCCGACTGCATCGTGAGGACGACCTCCCCCTCTCCATGGAGCTTGATTTTTGAGTCGTTGCGGAAGCCGTGGCAGGCGTAGACCCAACCATCGGGGCCCAAGCGGAACGAGTTTTGATCGCCGTGGGTATCGACGAAGTCGAACGGGCCGTAGAGGATTTCCCGTTTGTCGGCCTTGCCGTCGCCGTCAGTGTCGGCGAGCTTCCAGATGTTGGGGATCGACCAGACGATCACCTCGTCGCCAAGCCCGAGAGGGAGAACGCCGATCGGGATGTTGAGTTTGTCGGCGAAGCGCACGGCCTTCCGGGCCCGGCCATCAGGGCCAAAATCAGACAGGACCGTGAGCCCGTCGCAGTGCGGAGCGCCTTCCTTCGGCGCAAACGGATAGTCGATCGAATGGCTGACCCAGAGCCGACCGCGCGCATCGAAGGCGAGGTTCATTGGCTTTTGGATCTCTGGCTCGGCGGCCACCAGCTCAATCGCAAATCCCTCTGGCAGCCGAAACTTTTTTAATTCCTCCTCCGGCGAAAGGGCCTCGGTGGGGGCGACCGGCGGGCTCGCGAAAGCGGGGAACGGGAGGAGTGCCGCAACAGCCGCGAGCAGAGGCCCAACACCCATGGCAACTCTGGAGACGCGGGCGGCAAGCGATGTCATGACGACTCCCAAAGCGATGGCGCGGGGAAGAGCCAAACGCTGCCCTCCCGCCATACTCAAGAGTATGGCTCGGGCCGATATCGACCGGCAACGCCGACCGGCAGGCTGGGGAAAAAGTATCGGCCGCTGGATGCAGCGACCGAGTGGACGAAAGCCATGGAGAGGTTTGGCCACCGACAGCCAGAAGTCGCCGTGATCCGCGGATCAGGAGAGCTTCCCGCGGGCGTCGACGGGGAGTACCTGGAGACTCCCGTCGGCCTCCCACCACCAGGCGCTGTCGTGGAGGTTCACGACCGGGCAGATGTGGTTGGGGATCACCGTCACGCGCTCTCCGACGCGCGGCCGTACGGGGCAGCGACTGACATCGACCTGGGCGTGCTCCTCGGTGAGCTTGCCGATGAAGGCCTCGGGGTATTCGACGACGAGACCGTGGCCGGAATCGGGGGCGGGGCCGCAGCGGTCCATCGTCAGTGTCTTCGAGCCGCCGTCGAGGATCACCTGGTCGCTGACGGCATCACTGACGACCGTGCAGACGACGCTCGCTGCACAGTCGTCGAGGGAGCCGAAGCCACCGCGGACGATGTTGAGATCGTTGTAGACACAGGTGCCGGGGCGGATCTCGGTGCCGCCGCGAACGAGATGCGACTGGTAGGCCGTCGGCGTCGAGCCTCCCGACACGATTCCCCGGCAGAGGCCCTGGGCGTCGAAGCGGCTGATCGCCTCGGCGAGCTTCGCAGCGACCAGGCCGAGGGGAGCGGCCTGGACGTCGGGGAGGACGGTGACATGCCCCGGGTAATAGAAGATCCCGTCGAGCCGGAGACCGGGGGAGCGATCGACGGCCGCAGCCAGTGCCACGAGCCTCTCGAGCGTGGGAACGCCGGTCCGCCCCGATCCAACATCGAGATCGACGAGGATTCCGATCGTCGTTCCCGCTTCCCGGGCCGCGGCGGAGAGGGCGGCGATCGCCTCGGGGCTGTCGACGGCGACGCGGATCGTCGCCGTACGGGCGAGCGCGGCCAGCCGCACCGTCCGCGCTGGATCGACGGCCGGATAGGCGACGAGGATGTCGGGCTCGCGGTCGGCGAACGCGCGGGCGAGGATCTCCGCCTCCCCGACCTTTGCCACCGTTAGCCCGACGGCCCCGGCGGCGAGTTGGAGGCCGGCGATGGCAACGCTCTTGTGGGTCTTCGTGTGGGGACGGTTGGCGAGGCCGAAGGCCTTCGTGTAGGAGGCCATCCGCGCGATGTTCCGCCGCACCTTCGTGGCATCGAGGACGAGGGCGGGGGTGGGGATCGTGTCGATCGAATGTCCGCGGGCCGCACCTGGCATTTTCAGCGTTCTCCAAGGGGTCTGCCGAAGAGGATGCTACCGCAGGTGGCCGGGTGGGGGCAGATGGGTGTACGCTTGCGGCTCCGAACCCAATCAAGGAGCACGCCTGCGCATGTCCGCCGCCAGCCACACCCCCGCGATCACCGGCATCCTCGTCCCCCACATGGTGCCGCTGGATGCCAAGGGGCGGATCGACGAGGAAGAGCTCTTCCGGTACGTGCAGTGGCTCGTCGACCGGGGCGTCCATGGCCTCTATCCCAACGGCTCGACCGGCGAGTTCCTCCGCTTCACCGTCGAGGAGCGGCGGAAGATCGTCCAGATCGTCTGCAAGGCGGCCGCGGGACGGGTGCCGGTTGTCGCCGGCGCGGCGGAGGGGACGGCCGCCGAGACGATCCGGGCCTGCGAGCACTGCCTCGAGGCCGGAGCCCGGGCGGTGGCCGTCGTAGCCCCCTACTACTACCGCCTGTCCGCGGAGAGCGTCGAAGCCTATTTCCGCGAGATCGGGGCCCACAGTCCGATTGATGTCACGCTCTACCACATCCCGATGCTCGCCTCGCCGATCGAGATCCCGGTTGTCCGTCGGCTGGCGGAGGAGTTTCCGCGGATCATCGGCATCAAGGATTCCAGCGGCGACATCTCCCACATGCAGCGATTGATGGCCGCGGTCCGCCCGGTCCGGCCGGGGTTCTCCTTCCTCACCGGCTGGGATCCGGCGCTGACGTCGATGCTCTTGGTCGGCTGCAGTGGCGCCACCGTCGCCACCAGCGGGATTCTGCCCGAGCTGACGCGCGCGGTCTACGATCTGGCGATGGCCGGAGACGTGAAAGGGGCGATGCGACTCCAGCCGCGGATCATCGAGCTGTTCGACATGGCGATGCAGGGGGCCGATTTCCCGGAGGGCTATCGGGTGGCGGCATCGTGCCGCGGATTCCGCATGGGTCCCTCCAGACATCCGGCCTCGGCGCAGCAACTCACCGATCGCTCAGCGCTCGGGGAGCGGCTCACGGCACTCCTCGAGACCTTGGGGATGAACCGGGCTCGTCCTGGCGAGGCGGTCGTGCCGGTGGCGTGATCACGCACCGTCATTCCACCCGCACTCGCACCGTCTCGATCGCCGCGTGCCCCGACTTCTGAAACGGGTTGGGGAGAGGTTG
Organism: Planctomycetia bacterium; assembly: GCA_037147115.1. Taxonomy (GTDB): domain Bacteria; phylum Planctomycetota; class Planctomycetia; order Pirellulales; family UBA1268; genus QWOP01. The sequence continues at coordinate 11,216 of JBAWVV010000031.1, forward strand.
GGCGATCCCATGGGAGTCGATCGTGCGGCTGCGGAGGAGATAGTCGCCCGGCGGCAGCGGGGGGAGAAGGATTGCCCAGTGCACCAGCGAGAGACGCATCGGCCACGCCAGTGGCTTGCCGTCGGGATCGAATCCGCGAGTCTTGCCGAGAATGCCAGGGTCGGGGAGGTGGGCCGTCCAGTCGCGCCGTGGTGGCAGGAGTTGCGCGTCTTGCCAGGGGGCTCGATCGAAGTGGGGATCGTCTGTCGGCCACGCCTCGTGAGCCGGGGTGATCCAAGCTTGCACGCGCGACACACCGGAGATTCCCACCTGCGCGTAGCCGGTCACCGGGATCGGTTCGCCGGCCGCGGCCCGCGCTGGAAAGGAGAGCGTGGCCGCGAACGACTTGAGCGGACTGTCGAGATCGTTGTTGCCCTCGGCGTAGGTATCGTTGGCGTGGGGGATGTTCGAGAGAAAGAGGTGGGTCAGCCACTTCACCGACTTAAATCCGTACGCCTCCGGCACCACGATCCGCACCGGTCCACCACGTTCGCTGTCGAGCCAATCGCCGTTGAGCTTGTAGCAGAGGATCACCGGCGGCAGGTCGTACCAGTCCTCGAGAACCCGGCCGGCGGGGAGTGAGCTGCGGAAGATCTGCGCCGGGTCGTCGTTGTGGTAGCCGTGGTAGAAGATCCGGCGGAGGTTTTCCGTCGGTTCCGCGAGCCAGACCACGTCGCGCAGCGGCACCCCCTCCCAGATCCCCATCCCGAGCGGGCAGCCGATGTTCAGGCAGGTCATCGCTTTGGCGAAGCGGACGGCGTGCCGCTCGGCCAACCGCATCAGGGCATCGAAATTCAATGCCGTGCCGTTCCCGCCGGTCAGCGGTCGCTTCAGTCGCGCCGGATGCTCCGGATCGGCGACGACCTCGAGCTTCCAGCTCTCGCGCGTCAGCCCCACCTCGCGCTTCCGCTCATCGGTCAGCGTGTGGGGGAGGGGCTTCCCACGCGACACGTCGCGAAACTCGCGCGCCGGGGTGAAGTAATGGCTGATCCTGGCGACCGCTTCACCGAGCGGGTCATCGGTGGGCTCGGACCCCGTCGCACGCTCCTTCATCCCGGCCAGGAGTGCCATCCCGGCGCCCGACCGGAGCAGAAAACGACGCGTGAGGTGGCGATGCTCGGTGAGAAAATCATTGATGGGGGGCATGGGGAACCGTTCCAGAAAAAGGAGCCCGAGCATTCCCCGTTGGCCGACAAAGGGCCGTCAGTCCGAAGCGGTGCCAGTGCCGTGATCGAGCATGCCCTCGAGACGGTTGCCGGCGGCCCGGCAGGCGAGAATCTGAGCGGTCTTTTCGACGATCTGGGCAGCGGCCTCCACGGGGGGAAGGCCGGCGGAATAAATGTTCGAGATCACCGTCACCTCGTGGCAGATGTCGGCGTTGCCGCTGGCCCGGGCCGCATCGCCGCGCTGTTCGGTCGGCACTCGGTAGACGAGATAGGCCGACAGGCTGCGCGACGCGAGGGCATCACCGCCGGGCCGCTCGCCGATGAGATGGATGACGAGATCGGCCCCGAGGTGCTCCCCCACCGGCTCGGCGAGCTTGACCCGACCGTGGCGCGCCACCAGCGGCACGCCGACGCCGATCCCCCTGGCGGAGAGCCCTTCGAGGAGGACAGGAAGGAGATCGGGGAGGTTGTGATGAACGGCCGCCGCCGACAGGCCGTCGGAGATGAGGATCTGCACCGCGAACGGCTCAACGCCGAGGCTCGCGAGGGCCGCGCCGGTCGGTCGGGTGCCGAGGCTCGGTGAGGCGAGGTGGGCCTCATGCGTGGCCGCTGCGGTGGCGATTTCACGGACGGGGTGAATCGCCCGCAAGCGGTCGACGTCGAGGGGGAGATGGACGGCGCCCCGTCCCACCGCCTGATGGAAGCGGACGCGGCGGGAGACGGCGTCGGCGGGGCGCGGGCCGGCGGTCTCGAAGCCGTGGAGCGCCGGCGTCGCCGCGACGAGCTCGGCGAGCTCCTCCGAGGAATCGCAGAATCGCTCCGGCCGCCCCCACTCCGGGCCGCGGACGACCGCGCCGGTGGCGTCGCGCGCGAGGATCCCGCGGCCGAGGCACCAGGTGAGAAACTCTCCGGCAGGCTCGCGGCCGTGGATCTCGCGGAGCGTCTGGTTGTCGTGGGCGCTGGTGTCGAAGTAGGCGAGCATCCGATCGGTGTTGAGGGCGACGTCCATGAAGTAGGTGGCGCCGGCGGCCGCGAGCAGCTCGGTCGTCGCCTGCTGACCCTCGAGGCCGCTGCCGGCATGAAGCGTATAGCAGCTGCCGATTCCCATCGGCAGGCCGAGGAGCTTGGCGAGAAACAGGTCCTGGAGGCTCGCCACGAGAAGCTCGAAGTTGTCGGCGTGGGTCTCCGGACCGATGAACCCGGTGACGTTGTTGATCATGAAGGGGTCGTAGCGCCGCGCCAGGCCGTAGCAGAGGGCCTCGGTCGTCGTCATGTCGATCCCGTCGTGGCGGCCGTAGGAGAACTCGCTCCCCTGGCCGGTCTCGAAGTACATGAACTGCGCCGCCGAATCCTTGAGCGGTCCGTGGGCGCGCATCGCCTCCCAGCCGCGGTCGAGGAGCGCGACGGTGACGTCAAACTCGGCCGTCAGCGTCGCCTCAGTGCCGGCGAGGCTTTGAAAAAGGATCTCGACAGGGGCGCCCCCCTCGAGCGCCGCCAGTTGCGTCTTGATGTGCGAGAGGACGCAGATCTGCGTCGGCACGCCGGCCTGGCGGCGGATGCCGTCGAGGAGCCGGAGGACGGCCGACACGTTGGCGACGGTGTCGATCGCCGGGTTGACACCGATGAGCGCGTCGCCGGCGGCCATCGACAGGCCCCACCATGTCAGGAGCGTGATCCCGCGCGGGTCGTCGGTGGGATGGTTGGGCTGGAGGCGCGAGGAGAGCGTGCCGCGGGCCCCGAGGAGCGTCCGGGCCCGGGTCGGATGGACGATCCGCCGGGCCACGAGGGTGAGCTCGTGGATGTCGCAGAGCTTGGCGACCGCGGCGGCGGTGACGCCGGTCAGCCCGCGCCCCAGCCGGAGGGCCTCTTCCCCCGATCCGGCCAGAAGCCGGTCCTTCAGCCCCCCGATCGTGAGCCCGGCGATTTCGCCGTAAACATCCGCATCGATGTCGTAGTTGACGCGCATCACGTCGTCGACGCGACCGTCGGCGGCTAGGAGCGGGCGCTGGTGGAGATGGTCGATCGTGAGCCCGGCGAGGATCGAGCGGGCCGCCTCGCGCTCGGTCTCAGTGGCGGCCGCGAGGCCGGCGTGCCGGTCCCCCGCCTTGGGGAAGTCGGCAGCGCCGAGGAGGCGTTTGAGCCCGACAAACTGGATCGGCCCCTCGGGGCCTTCGCAGGCATAGGTCTCATCGGGCCGCGCCGGCGGCACTGCGATCGCGGAGAGCGGATTCAGTTGAGCGACCATCTCCCTACGATACCGTCAGCCCGCGCCGGCGTCTGCGGGCCCACGTCCGACCGGCCACAGCAACCGTCGCCGGCCGTCGTAGACTGGATCGATTCCACCCCAGGTGCCCACCATGCCCCGTGCTGCCGTGCTTGTTTCGCTGGCGTTGATCGGCGTCTCCCTCGCCCTCTCTGCCTGGCTCTACACCAGTCTTCCTGACGTCATCCCCACCCACTGGAACATCAACGGGGAGGCCGACGGTTTCGGGCCGAAGGGGGTGGCGGCCTGGCTCCTCCCGGTAATCACCCTCGCCCTGCTCGGCTTCATGTGCCTGATCCCCTGGCTCTCGCCGCAGGGATTCCAGGTCGACGTTCACGGGCGCGCCTTCAGCGTCCTTCTGGTATCGCTGACGTCGCTGATGGTCTTCATCCATCTCCTCTCGCTCGCGGCGGCGCTTCGCCCTGGGCTCGAGGTTGGCCGGGCAATGGTGGCCGGCGTGATGTTCTTCCTCGGTGCCATCGGGACGACCTTCAGTGGGATCAAACGCAATTTCTTCATCGGCGTCCGCGTTCCTTGGACGATCGCCTCGGAGCGGGTGTGGGACGACACCCACGCCCTCGCCGCGCGGATCTGGGTTGTCGGTGGGTTTCTCGGCGCGGTGCTCGCTGCCCTCGGGCAGACGCTGCCGGCGCTGATCCTCGTGGCACCGATGGCGCTGGTGCCGATCGTCTATTCGTTCGTCCGCTACAAGCAGCTCGAGCGGCTCGGGCAGCTGTGACACCCGCGCCAGCAGACTTCAGCCCTCGAGGCCGTGGAACGACACTGGCACGACGCCGTCGCGCTCTCTCCCCAAGGAGACCCAGCGGGCGGCGGGGAGATCGAGCTCGTCAACGATCACGAGCTCGACGGCCAATCCTCCCCACCGGGTCGCGCACTGGCCGAGGGCCTGGCCGCAGTTGGTGTCGAGGAGAACCACCAGCGGCCTGTCGGCGGGCCAGGGGAGCGATTCGAGGACAGCGGCGAGCCGCCGTCCGAAGGCACGCACGGCGTCGGCGGTCGGCGCGAGGCCTCTGACGCGCACCGCCGCGCCGACCCCCGAGCGCCGGGCCAGGCCGAGGGCCGCGGTGACGACGGCGTCGTTGCTGGCCGGCTCGAGCGTGGCGACGATCGGCAGGTCGGTGAGGGGAAGGAGCCGCGGGGCAGGGAGATGGATGCTCGCCCCCGAGATCCGCGTGGCATGGCGGAGGAGCCCGGCGACGGTCGCCCGGCCGCCTCCCTCCGGTACCTCCTCGCGCCAGTGCCGGCGCCAGGTGGGATGGACGAGGAGCCGGCGGGCGAGATCGACGCCCAGATCGCCGTACGCGCTCGTGCCGGGAAGCTCGTCCCCCCGCGCCGCGGCGTAGACCAGCTCGCCGACGCCGCCGGAGAGTGTCACGATCCGGTCGGGGCCTGTGGCAATCGCCCCCGGCAGAAAGGGTATTTGGAGATGGCCGAGCGTCGTTGGGTCGTCGGCGTCGACCGCCGCGCCGGCCACGGCCTGGTCAAGGAGGGCCAGATACCAATCGAGGACTCGCTCGAGATCGGCGGCCGGTAGTTCATCGCCGGGGGCGGCGCGGATGCCGAGGGCGGCGAACAGGGCGCGGGCCTGGCAGGAGAGGGCCTCGATCCGACGCGATCCCGCCACGAAGCGCACGTGCCGGGCGCCGACGAACAGGCAGCCGGTGGCGAGAACGGTGCCATCGATCCCAGCGGCGAGGTTCGTCGTGCCGCCACCGATGTCGAGATGGATGAAGGTCCGCCGCGGATGCCGCCGGGAGAGCGCTGCACAGCTTCCCTGGAAGGCGAGCCACGATTCGAGGCAGGGGTCGTCGGCCGTGGCGACCAGCGTCGTCCCCAACCGGGCGCGGATCGCAGTCACCAGTCCGACGGCGTTTTCTCTTCGGGCTGTGAGGCCGGTGAGAAGCGCTCCCCCGCCGCCGATGTCGGTCGTGCCCGGGATCACCCCGGCGCGGGTCAGCCAGTCGTCGACGAGCCGGAGCGTGGCAGCGAGATCGAGCAAGTCGCCAGCGAGCGGCGTGAACACGAGCGGCGAGCGGTAGGTCTCGCGGATGACCGCCAGCTCCATCCGCCCGGTGACAGCGTTGCGACGGACCGTCGCCTCGGCGGCGAGCGCGCTCGATGTCGTCGTTCCGAAGTCGAGGCCGACGAGGGTGGTTGTGGCAGCCATCACGCCCGCGGCCCGGCGAGGGTATCGAGGTGGGGGGGGCCGGGAAAATGGCGTCGTTTGTGGAGGAACCACCAGCCGACAAGGACCAGCGCAAAGCCGGGCACGATCCACAGCGCCACCTCGTTTGGCGGCTGAACCCCGATGACAAACAGGGCCACGCCGCCGAGGATGCACAAGCCTGCCAGCGGGCGGTAGGCGGCCCCCAGCGACCATGGCCCCATCCGCGTCCAGGTGCGGCCGTGGGTAAGGAGCCCGGAGAGCGTCGGCATCAGGTAGGAGACATAGAGGAGGATCACGCACACCGCCGTGATCGAGAGGTAGGGGACGAGCACCGTGAACCCCACCGCGAGGACGGCGACGACCCAGATGGCGACATTCGGCGTGCGATGCACCGGACTGACCCGCCGCAGCAGCGGCGACCAAGGGAGGCCGCCGTCGCGGGCGAAGGCGAAGAGCATTCGGGAGCCGCTGGTGACGGTCGCCAGCCCGCAGCAGAACTGGGCTGCGGCGATGCCGACGAGGAGGAGGAACCGCAGCGGCCCGGGAAGGACGTGGCCCATCGTCCAAAAGAAGGCGTTGCCCCCTTCGGCGGCAGCGGCGTCGAGATCGGGAATCGCCATCACCAGGGCCGCGAGCATCACCCAGCCGGCCAGCGCCGAGACGATGACGGCGCGGAGGATGGCGCGCGGCACCTCGAGCGCCGCGCCGACGGTCTCCTCGGCGGCATGCGCCGAGGCGTCGAAGCCGGTGATCGTGTAGGCGGGGAGGAGGAGGCCGAGAGCGAACGCCCAGCCCGGGCTGTCTGTCGCCGGCCAGACCGGTGCTCCGGCCGGTACGCCGGTGAAGTTTCTGATCTCGATCAATCGACCGGGATCGAGCGCGGGGGCGAAGGCGAGGAGGGCGACGGTCAGCCCGGCGGCAACCAAGAGAATCAGCCATCCGCTGGCGTCGGTGATCCGGGTCGTCGTGCGGATGCCGGTGTGGTTGAGGGCGGCCTGCACAAAGGTGAGGAGGGCCACGGCGATGAACTGGACGAGGAGAGGGGCGAGGCGGTCGGAGCCGGGGTGGAACAGCTCGTGGGCTGGCGCCGACTCGACGAGCGCTGAGAGAGTCTTTCCGGCGGCCTCGGGGGACCACCCCAGGAGCGGGGCGAAGGCTCCAAAACAGAACTGGACCGTAGCGACGTTGATGGCAGCGAGAACGGTGATGATCCCGGCGAGGTTGAACCAGGCGGTGGCCCAGCCCCAGCCGCGGCCCCCAAGAATCGCTCCCCAGTGGTAGAGGCCGCCAGCGGTAGGAAAGGCGGAGGCGACCTGGGCCATCGTGGCGGCGAAGGCGAGGGCGACGAGGCTCACCAGCGGCCAGCCGAGGCCAATGCTCGCGCCGCCGGCCGCCCCCAGCCCGACCGGAAACGACGTGATCCCGCCGGCGAGGATGCAGATGATCGACAGCGAGATGCAGTAATTGGAGAAGCCCCCCATCCGCCGCTCGAGCTCTTGGGTGTAGCCCATCGCCGCGAGCGTGCGGACGTCTTCGTCGATGTCGGGGGCCGGGGGCATGAGGAGGCTGCCGCGGGGAAGAGGCCTGGCCCGGGGGAACAGGCCCGGCGGGGGGAAAGAGGCCCGTTGGCCGGAGCGAGCAGGATACTCTGGCGGGCTGTCGCCGACGGGACAACGAGCCGATAATCAGCTCCCAGTCGACCCGCTCCCGATCCCGACGCTCATTCCCCCGGCTCCCACCGGCCCCGACGAGACCCTCGCATGGAATCACCCTCGGCCCCCTCCTCCCGTTCCACGACGGCCGACGCGAGCTTGGTGGTGATCGCGATCGTCGTCGCCGGCGCGGCGATCACCCATCTCGGCCCGGTGCTCCAGCCGTTCCTCGTGGCGCTGTTCCTCTTCTACGCCACCCGGTTCGGCGTCAAGACGCTCTCCGGGCTGGGGATGCGTCCGCTCACGGCCTATGCGACGCTCGTCGGGCTGATCCTCATCGCTTCGGTTCTCCTCGCGCAGTTCGTTTACCGCGAGGCGGTGTCGTTTCGGGGGAGCTGGCCGCGCTATGAAGATCGGATCGGTGACATCATCACAGCTTGGAGCGGCCCCCTCGGCGGCGCGGCGCGCGGGGGGGAGCACGTGCCGATCGACGCGGGGGCGGTCGCGCCGACCGCCGCGCGGCCGTCCCTCTCCGACCTGTTTCGGGTTTCGAGCCGCGACGCGCTGAACTTCGTCTTTGCCAAGGGGATCGATGCGGCGGAGCTGATCGTGCTCGTGTTTTGCTATCTCGTCTTCCTGTTCCTCGGCAGCCGGAAGTTCGAGGCCCGCGTCGGGCGCGCCTTCCCCGGTGAGCGTGGCAAGCGGATCCTCGCCGTCGGGGAGGGGATCTCGGAGTCGATGGAACGCTTCATGATGGTAAAGTCGGTGGTCGGCGTCGGCATGGGGCTCTCGGCGGGGCTGATCATGTGGCTCTTCGGCCTCGATCACTGGCCGCTGTGGGCGTTCCTGTTCTTCGCCGCCAACTACATCACGTCGATCGGGAGTTGGGCGGCGTGCGTCCCGCCGATCCTCATGGCCGCACTCGATCTGGGGGTAGTGCCGGCTACGATCCTCGCCATCCTGATCGTCGTCAACCGAATCTTCTGGATCGACTTCCTCGAGCTCAAGCTCTCCGGCAAGCAGCTCAACCTCGATCCCACGATTCTTTTCCTCTGGCTCTCCTACTGGGGCTGGGCCTGGGGGATCCTCGGGCTGATCCTCGCCTATCCGATGATGGCCGCGGTAAAGATCTCGCTGCGGCACCTCGGCGATACCCACGGCTGGGATGAACTGCTCTCCGACGAGTGACGCCCGCCTCCAGACGCCTCACTCCAGCGGTAGCCCGGCCGCTTCGGTGAATCGGTCAAAGAGCGACTCCATCGCGACTTCGTGGACGACATGCACGAGCTTCGCCGGCGAC
>JBAWVV010000032.1:0-19768 GCA_037147115.1 Planctomycetia bacterium
GCGCCGTCCTTCCCGTGAAGGCCGTCCTTCCCAGCGGCGCCTGCGGCACCAGCCAAACCACGCTCACCCGCCGGACCAGCCACACCAGGCAACCCACGCTCCCCCTGCAGCCCCGTCGCACCAGCGATGCCACGATCGCCGGAGATTCCCTTTTCCCCCGTGGCACCGTGGGCCCCACCGCCGATGCCGATGAGATTCGCGACACTGGAGGCAAAACCCTTGCCGTGCCAGAGGTTCAGATCGCGCCATTTTTCCAGATCCTGATCCCACACCCACAACAGGCCGGCGTGCTCCTCATACCAGGCATCTCCCACGGCTCCATGGCGCGGCAGGCTGGTGCGGTCTTCAATCAGTCCATGAACGGTCTTGATCGGGGGAAACTTCACAACGGACACTTAAAAGCTCCTGTTTACGAATGAGTTCTGGCAAGGCTCGGGGCAGAAACCATGGGGCTCACGACGCAAGCTCCGAAGCCAGCACAGCCCCCGTAATCCCCGGAAAATACCAGGCTCACCCGGGAAATCAAATGAGAAAGATCGGCCAGCGCGGTCAGATCCTAGGCGGGGCAGAACCTGCCCGAAGAGGGGCTGCTTAGAGGAGCTACCCAGAGGGGCCGCTCAGAGGGGTTACCAGCGCCCCTCGACCGCCAGACCGCCGAGATCGGCGATCGGCAGGGGGACAACTCGCACCACCATCGAGTCAAAATGCATTTCCGTCCGGCTGACGGCCACCGAACTGGCGAAGGCCAGATACCAGCCGAGGAACACCTGCGACGGGTAGTGGGCGTTGTCGTTGATCCGGGAGAGGCCGGTGAACGTCGAGCAGACGTACAGCCCTCCCTTGGCCCAAGGATTCTCCACCATCTCGGCCGCGGCCAGGAAGGGAATCGCCCCGATGAAGGCATGCCCACTAACACCGTTGTTGTCGTTGAGCATGTGCCATTGGCTGCCGGACCCATCGACCGGGCGCGACGCGCCGGTGGCGAGTTGGAGGACGTAGAGGGGGGGCGCCCCGACGACGAACATCCGCAGCGACCTCGACCCCCATTCACCGATGATGTCCCCGGAGGGATTCCCCTCGAGGATGATGCCGGTGATCGCGGCCACGCCGAACACGGGGAGGGCGTAGCGCCCCTCACCAAGTGGCTTGCAGTCGGAGAAGAACGTGCCGAGGTCGGTCGGCGTCACGCTCTGTTGCCACGCCGTCTGCATCGTCGTGTCGAAGCCGGTGTTCGCCATCAGGGCGCCGGCACCGAAAGCGGCAGTCAGGCAGACGAGGCTGTCGCACGAATAGAAATTGCGGTAGTCCTCGACGACCTTGTAACCCGACCTTGCCAGGCGGGGATAGGCGCTGTGGGCCCAGGGGGGCTCACGATCCGCGATCCCGTCGATCCCGTCGCTGGAAAGCCTTGGGAGTGAGTAGATCGGTTCGGCCGCCGGAGCCAATCTGGCGACGAGCATCGTCGTCACGTCCCGGCTCCCGGAGAGCGGCTGCTGTGTCTGCCAACCGCCGATCAGTTCCACGCGCCCCGGTCCCGCGGGCGCATGGGCTTCGGCGATCGACTGCGTCTGGAGCATCGCTTCGATCCAGGCTCCCGTCGCCCCCGGCGAGAAGCGCACAATCAGTCGCTGCCGGCGCGGCGGCGAGAAGCCAGGACTGGTGGGAATCACCCCCGGCACGGGCGGCTCGGCCGGCGGTTCGACCCACGCCGATTCGATCACCCCCTGCCCCGATGACCGGTCTGCGAAATCGGGCTCCACGACCTTCGCCAATGGCCATTCGGCGGCCACCGAAGCCCGGGTCTCACGCCACAATTCCCGCGGATCGGCGTCGGGGATGAACATGCCCCCCGCTTCCATCGTCGCAGCCGAACGCTCCTCGGCCCACAACGCCCCCTCTCCGGCGCCGCTGGCCAAGAGCAACAAACACCCCAGGGCCATTCCCCGTGAAGGGCGGCAGCGGGCGCGACGGTGGCGGAGCGGTGGACGCATGGGGCGGGGAGTCTTTCAACCCCCGCCAGGTCTGGCAAGGCTGGAATCGGGCCGGCCGGGCGCCGGAAGTCCCAGCCTGCTCAGCGTTCCCCGCTCTTCCCAGTTGGGCTTTCCTCCCCCCCCTGCCCTCTCCTCCCCGCACCGTCATCGGCCTCGATGAACACATCGACCTGTTGCCCGACGAAGAGCCCCTTTCCGCTACCGGCAGGCCCGTCCCGTTCCGGCGCGCAGTCGTAGATCACCTGGAGGACGCGGGTGTCCACCCGCTCGGAGTTGTCCCCGGTGAGCGACTTCTTCGGCACGACAAACGGCTCGACCCGGACGAAGGCGAGCGTGTACTCGGTGCCGGCGCTCCCCCGCGGCACCGCGCGGGCTGCGAACGCCGGATCGAAGCGGTCGATCTCGAACTCGTCGATATCGACACGCACATGGAGCCGATCGACATTCCCGAGGACGACCAGCGGTTGTCCTGGCGGGGCACCGACAAACTCCCCGGGCCGGACGTTGACTTGCAGCACCTCGCCCGCCACGAACGACCGGACCGTGAGCCGATCGATGTCGACTTCCAGCTTGGCGACGTCGGCTTCCACCTTGAGAACGGCAGCCCGAGACACGTCACGGTCGTAGTTCCAAGACCCCGCTTCACGGAGGGCGAGCTCCGCCTCGGCCTTCTCGAGAGCCGCGCGGGCGAGGGCATCGGCCTGGCGTTTCTCGATCGCGTCCTGCTCGGTGATCACCTGCTTGGCAAACAGATCCTCGGCCCTCCGCAGGGCGTCGGCAGCCGCGATCGCGGTGGCCTTGGCTTCATTGACGGTGGCCACCAACGGCGGAATCGTTTCCAGACGGGGCTCCGCCTCGAGGCGGATCAATTCACTTCGGGCCTGCGACACCGCCGCCTTCCGCACCTCCAACTCGCCGCGCAGATCGCGGTCGTCGAGGCGGAACAGCGGCGTTCCCCCCTCGATCTCGTCGCCGACCTTCACGAGCACCTCAACGACGACCCCGGGAGTCGCGGAACCGACGGCGATGTTCTCCGACTGCGCCTCGACGATCCCGGAACAGGCGAGGGTCGCGGTGAACGGGCTCCGCGGTGGCATGGCTGGCGGAGCCGGCGAGTGCTCCACCCGTCGGGTGCTCCAGACAAACCAGCCGGCAAACGCCGCCAGCGTTACAGCCACCAAGGGGAGAGCGATCTGGGTCGCCAGATCGGCGAAGCTCCTGGGGCGTTCAAGGCGGTGTTGGATCGGTGCGGGTGGGGCAGAATCCGCGGCGGGGGCGAGAGAATCGTTCATCGTTTGCATCCTATTTGTCGTGCGACGGCGCACCAATCGCTCCCCTTCTGCGGGCCTCGATCGAAACGATCTGACCGTCCTCCATCGTCGCGATCCGGTCGGCATAGGGATAGACCCGCTGGTCGTGGGTGACGACGATCACGACCCTGTCCGGGCGAACGGCAAGCCCGGCGATCAGCTCCATGGTGATCCGACCATTCTCGGCGTCGAGGGCGCTGGTCGGCTCGTCGCAGATCAGGAGGCGGGGCTCATGAACCAGCGCTCGGGCGATCGCCACGCGCTGCTGCTGACCGCCGGAAAGCTCGCTCGGCAGATTCGTCAGCCGGCTCCCGAGCCCGAGCCGGTCGAGGAGGGCGGCCGCCTTCGGGAGGGCCCTTGCCCGCGACCAGCCAGCGATGATCAGCGGCACCGCCGCGTTCTCCACGGCCGTGAGGGCGGGGAGGAGATTGTACGACTGGAAGATGAACCCGACGTTCGAGCGGCGAAACCGCACCCGCGCCGCCGGTGACATGGCGACAAGATCCTGGCCGAGGACATGGACCTCCCCTCCGGTGGGCTGGAGGGTGCCGGCGATGATCGAGACGAGCGTCGTCTTTCCGCATCCACTCGGGCCGACGAGCATGAGCAACTCGCCATGGGGGATGTCGAGCTCGACGCCGCGCAGCGCCCGCGTCACGGCATCACCGGAACCGAAGTCGCGAGTCACGCCCCGGACCTGGACGGCGGACGACTGGGGGACGGTGGGGGGCATCGGGATTGACCCGTGACGGCAAGGATGGGGGTCAGCCACGGAACACGATCGCTGGGTCGACAATGAACACCCGGCGGATCGACAGGAGGCTCGCCAGGAGCACGATCAGGAACACCGCCACGCCGGTGATCACGAGCACCTGCCAGGGCATGTAAAACGAGAGCTTTGAAAACGATCGCGTGCTCCACCCGAACATCGCTGCGAGGCCGACGCCGACGCCGAGCCCGACAAGCCCCACATGAAAGGCCTGGGCGAGGACCATGAGCAGAATCGTCCCGTTGCCGGTGCCCATCGCCTTGAGGGCCCCGAACTGCCGGAGATTCTCCACGATGAACAGGTAGAACGTCTGCCCCGCGATGGCGGTGCCGACGAGAAACCCGAGCCCCACCGTGATGCCGAAATTGACGGGGATCCCGGTGTTGAGCAGATAGTAGCGGATCGTCTTGTCGAGGAAGGCATCGCGTGAGAGGGCCTGAAGCCCGGTCTGGGCGCTGATCCGCCTAGCCAACTCCGCCGCGGCGACGCCGGGGGCCGGCTCGGCGAGGACAAACGACAGGACCTTGCGCTCCGGCGGCGCGAACCGGACGGCCTGAGAGTAGCGCGTGTAGACCACTGGAAAGCTCTGGAACGTCTTGCGGGTCCGGGCGAGGCCGACGATCACTGCCCGCCGGTCGTTCATCTCGATGATCCGCCCGCGCTTGAACGGTTCGTCCGGCCAAAGCTTCCGGTATCCGACGATGTCCATGATCACCGCGTCGGGAGCACGGAGGTCGTCAATGCTCCCCTCGATCATGTTCAGCGGAGCGCCGATGAACGTGGCGTCGTCGAGGCCGAGGAGGATCACCTGTTCATAAGAGCCCCCTTCGAGCCTGGCCCGGGCGATCCCCTTGTAGAGCCGGACGGCCCAGTCGACGCCCGGAACCCCGCGGACGCGGTAGAGGTGGGTGTCGGCCATCGGCTTGACGTCATCGACAAATTTCACTTTCGGGTCCATCACCCACACACCCGCCCCCTCGACATCGAGAATCTGGCTGACGGTCAGGGCCATCAGACCGCAGAAGATCGAGGACTGCTGGGCGATGAGGAGCGCGGCGAAGGCGACGCCGAACACGATGCCGAGATACTTGGCACGGTTCCCGATCAGCATTTTCCAGGCAATCCAAAGCATGGTTTCCCCGCATCCGAGAACGTTTTCCCTCTTCCGCTCGGCCGGGGCTCCACCGCCCCGCGCCTCATCGCCCCCGCAAGCCACGACGGACCATCGATGCCGACCGGCGAACGAGGTTGAAGCCGTTTCGCGCCGCGTGGTGCGTCGTCAGGCCAGTTCGATGGTGGCTGACAACGCGGATCTCCCGCGGCTGCAACCGGAGCACCGGGGCCCCTTCCCGGTCCTCGGCAAGCGGCGGCAGGCGAACCATTTCGGCGACCTCTTCAAAGTCGAACGTCGTGACGATGCCCGCGGGATCAACCTCCGACGGCGCCACGGCTCCGAGGCCAACCCCCCACCTGCACATGTCGAGGACGTTATCGATCCGATCGTCGACGAACAGGCAATGCTCGGGACGGCACCCGAACCGCCTCCGCAGACCGGGCAGCACGAGGCTCTTCCTCATCCCTTCCCGGGCCAGGCGGAGCCATTGTCCCGAGGTGAGGGCCGATGTGAAAATGTCGTTCGCGCACAGGCAACGATCGAGCCAGCGCCCCCCCAGGCCCGCGGCCCCGAGGATCGCCCTGGCCTCGGGGCGCGAGCGATGGGTGAGGAACACCACCTCCGCACCGAGGCCGGTCAGCCGCGCATCGAGGTCTTCATGGAGGAGGAGCACCTCCTCCCCCGATCGATCCCCGGTCGATGTCTCGAGCACGAGGACGCCGTCGATATCGAGCACGACCGTTGCGATGACGCGGTGATCCCGATCGGGGGCCGTCATAGCATCACGTGCCCGCGATCCTTCAATTCGCGGAGGAAATCCTCCCAATACGGACTGCTCGTCGACCACGGATAGGTGTGGACAACGGGACTGACATGAACATCGGGGGCGACGCCGGCCACGAGCTTCCGTTGCGGCAGATCGACGGCCAACGGGGTCCACGAGAGGCATGCCACCACCACCTTCTCCGCTCCGGCCCGGAGCATCATCTCGCGGGCCACCGCGATCGTCTGGCCGCTCTCGATGCAGTCGTCCACCAGCGCGACCACCTTCCCCTGGAACGTCGCGTCGCCAGGCAGACGGGCCTCCGTTGGCGCCTTCAGCTTCTCGGAGCGCAACAGCATCCAGGCCATCGGCCGATGAAGGATGGTGTGATCGTAGAGCCAGGCGAGGAGACGTCTGGCACCGGGCACACGTGTCAGGGCCTTCTTCACGCCGCTGCCGCGGCGCTGAATCTTCATCGACTTCAAGGGGACCGCTAGCGACCGGGCGACGATATCGGCCACGAGGAGCCCGCCATTGGCGATCCCCAGCACGATGTCAGGTCGGGGCTCGACGTCCGCCAGTCGGCGGGCGAGTTCCTCCGACAGCACGCAGGCTTCCCGGAGCGACATGATCTCGCATTGCCGCGATCGCTCGAATCGGGAGACAGTCTCGGCAACGCTGGAGGTTTTTTCAGGCTTCGGTCCCACGCAGCACACCCACTTTGTCGACCGGCTCGGGACTGGGCTTCACGAAGCAAGAGGAACTATCCGCACCGCCGTCGCCACGAGTCATCGATGGAACCTGGAGTCTGCCCGCCGACCATTGGGGTTATACCGAGAGGTGCGTCGGGCTGCCACCGCCGCGGAGAAGTCCCGTTCGGAATGGGCCGCAGCGCTGGACAACGGCCACGACCGCCGATCTGGTATCATGCCAACTCTACCGATCGTCGTCAGGTATCCACGTGCCAGGGCAGGCTGCCCCCCCACCGTCCGAGCCCTCCGGTCCGTCGTGCGGTGCATCGCCGCCGGTCGATCCGCGCATCACGTCGGTGCTCGCGCGTTGGTGGGGCTTCGATCAACTCCGCCCGCTCCAAGCGGAGGCAATCGCGGCGGCCCTCGACGGCCACGATTCGGTCGTCGTCATGCCCACCGGCGGGGGCAAGAGCCTCTGCTACCAGCTTCCGCCCCTGGTCGGGGAGGCCACCGACGTCGTCGTCTCGCCGCTGGTGGCGCTGATGAAGGACCAGGTCGACGCCCTCGAGGCGATCGGCTATCCCGCAGCCGCCCTCCACTCGCAGATGTCCCAGGAGGAGCGTTCGAACGTCCGCGACCGGCTTGCCGCCGGGGAGCTGCGGCTCCTGTTCACGGCACCGGAACGGCTCGTCAACAGCGGGCTCCTCGACCTCCTCGCCCGCGTCGGCGTGAAGCGCTTCGCGATCGACGAGGCTCACTGCATCAGCCAGTGGGGGCATGACTTCCGCCCCGAGTACCGGCAGCTCGCCCTCCTCAGGGACCGCTTCCCAGCAGCCAGCGTTCACGCCTTCACGGCCACCGCCACGCCGCGTGTCCGGGCCGACATCGCCGCCCAACTCCACCTCCGCTCGCCGCGGGTGCTCCTCGGGACTTTCGACCGGCCGAACCTCTGCTATCGCGTCGTTCCGCGCACCGACCGGATCGCACAGACGCTCACGACGCTCGGCCGCCACCGGGGCGAGGCCTCGATCGTCTACTGCATCTCGCGGAAGGAGACAGAGCAACTCGCCACCCGGCTCGCCGCCGAGGGGATCCTCGCCAAGCCCTACCACGCGGGGCTCGACCCGACCAAGCGGCGCCGCACCCAAGAAGCGTTCGCCCGCGAGACGATCGACGTCGTCGTCGCGACCGTCGCCTTCGGCATGGGGATCGACCGCTCCGATGTCCGTCTCGTCCTCCACACCTCGCTCCCCAAGAGCCTCGAGGCCTACCAGCAGGAGACGGGGCGGGCCGGTCGCGATGGACTGGCGGCCGAGTGCGTCCTCCTCTACTCCTCCGCCGACGTTTTCAGCTGGGAATCGCTCGTGCGGAAGAGCGCCGGCGAATCAGATCTCGATCCCGACGAGCAGGAGCGACTGATCGCCGGACAACTCGAGCACCTCCATGCGATGCGCCGGTATGCCCAGGCCTCGCGCTGCCGGCACGCGGCCCTCTCGGAGTATTTTGGGCAGACCTACGGCGCCGAGCCCTGCGGGGCGTGCGACGTGTGCCTCGGCGAGACGGAGAGCCTCCCCGACTCGACCGTCATGGCTCAGAAGCTCATCTCCTGCGTGGCCCGGGTCGGCGAACGGTTCGGGGTCCGTCATGTCTGCGAGGTCCTCCGTGGCGCGAAGACCGACGGGATCGTGCGCCACGGCCACGACCGGCTGTCGACGTTCGGGCTCCTCGCCACGATCGACCAGCGGACGGCAGAGAACCTCGTCCATCAGCTCCTCGACCAAGGCCTCCTCGCCCGCAGCCCCGGAGACCGTCCGGTGGTGTTGCTCAACGCCCTCTCCTGGGAAGTGATGCGCGGGCAGCGGCCGGTGGTGCTTCTCGAACCGCGCGCCGGCAGGGCGAAGGCCTCGAAGGCCGACGCCGACGACTGGCAGGGGGTCGACCGCGATCTCTTCGAGCGGCTCCGCTCCTGGCGGCGGCGGGTGGCCGAGGCCCGCGGCAAGCCGGCCTGGACGATCCTCGACGACAAGGCGCTGCGTGCGATCGCCCGCGACAAGCCGACGAGCCCGGCGGCCCTGCTGCGGGTGAAGGGTATCGGCGAGAAGCGCTTGGCCGATTTCGGGGACGCGATTCTCGATCTCGTGGCCGGAAAGCCAGCCTGACGGCGTGAGTCGCCGGCGGATCGTTCGATCCGGGAAGTCGCGCTCCGCGATCGGGGCGCTGCCTGCCACAATAGGTCAGATGGGAAGCCCGATCCGCACCCTCGTCGCCGCTGCCGCCTCCAGGCTCGGTTATTTCACGTCGAAGCGCACGGCGATGGCCGAGCTGCGCGGGGTTGTCGATCTCCTCCGGCCTGTCGATGCGGGCCATCGGCTCGTGCGGATCGGTGGTGACGGCGACGGCGGGTATCTGCTCCCCGATGATCTCGACGGAATCACCGCCTGTTTCTCCCCCGGCGTCGACCGGCAGGCGACCTTCGAGAACGCGCTGGCCAGGCGCGGCATCGGCTCCCACCTCGCCGATCGCTCCGTCGCCGCCGCGCCCGCCGGGTGCTCACCGATGAGCTTCGAGCCGGTCTTCCTCGGCACCTTCGACGGCGCGGGCACGACCACGCTCGGGAGCTGGGTGGGGCGGCACGCCCCCGCCGAGACGAGCGACCTGCTCCTCCAGATGGACATCGAGGGGGCCGAATACGGCGTGATCGACAACGCCGAGTGTTCCTTGCTGCGCCGATTCCGGATCCTCGTCATCGAGTTCCACCACCTCGACGCGCTCGGCCAGCCGTTCGCCTGCCGCCGCATCAGCGAGGCGCTGGAAAAGCTGCGCCTCGATTTCGTCCCGGTCCACCTCCATCCCAACAACTACGCGGGGATCGTCCGCATCGGTGGCTTCCCGGTGCCGCCGCTCCTCGAGGTGACCTTCCTGCGGAAGGACCGCTGCCGGTCGGCTCGGCCGCGGACCGACTTCCCCCATCCGCTCGACCGCGACAACGTCCCCCGAAAACGTTCAGCCGTGCTGCCAGGCCAGTGGTACGCATGACGCGTCGGCCGACGGCGGATCAGCCTTCGCCCAGGTAGGCCTCGCGGACGCGTCGGTCACCGGCGAGGTCCTTGCCCGGGCCGGAGAGGGTGATCCGGCCGGTCTCGAGGACATACCCACGATCGGCGAGCTTGAGCGCCGCCCGGGCGTTCTGTTCGACGAGGACGACGGCGATTCCCCGCTGCGAGAGGCTGCCGATGACCTCGAAGATCTTCTGCACGATCAGCGGGGCAAGTCCCAGCGACGGCTCGTCGAGGAGGAGGAGCTTCGGTCGGCCGATGAGGGCCCGGGCCAGCGCCAGCATCTGCTGCTCGCCGCCAGAAAGTGTCCCGCCCATTTGGCTCATCCGCGCGCCGAGGACGGGAAACAGGCTGCAAGCCTCGTCGATGTCGCGGGCCACCATCGCCCGGTCGGTCTGCGTGAAGCCGCCGAGTTGGAGATTCTCCCGCACCGAGAGCCGGGGAAAGATCCGACGCCCCTCCGGGGCATGGCCGATGCCGAGCCGGGCGATCGCGTGGGTCGGGAGGCCAGTGATCGGACGGCCGGCAAACGAGATCGTTCCCCGACGCGCTGGCACGACGCCGGAGATTGCCATCAGGAGCGACGTCTTCCCAGCGCCGTTGGCGCCGATGATCGCCACCGTCTCCCCTTCGGCGACCTCGATCGACACTCCATCGAGCGCCCGGATCGGGCCATACCCCGCCTCGAGCTCCTTCACTTCCAGGATCGGCATCGCCATCTCCCCCTACCCCGCTCCGGCCACGGGTTTGTTGTCAGCCTTCGCCGCCGAGATACGCCTCGATCACCTTCTCATCACGGCGCACCTCGGCCGGCGTGCCCTCGGCGATCTTCGTCCCGTGATCAAGGACGGCAATCCTGTCGCTGATCCGCATCACGACGTTCATGTGGTGTTCGATGAGGAGCACGGTCACGCCCCGATCCCGGATCCGTAAGACGAGCCCCGCAAGGTCGGCCGCCTCGCTCGGATTCATCCCCGCCGCAGGCTCGTCGAGGAGGATGAGCTTTGCGCCGGTGGCCAGGGCCCGGGCGATCTCGAGGCGGCGCTGGTCGCCATAGGGAAGCTGGCCGGCGATCCGGTTGGCGTCGCCGGAGAGCCCGACGAACCCAAGGGCTGCGATCGCCTTCTGCCGCGCCTCGGCCTCGGCCCGGCGGTTTGCTGGGGTCCGCAGAAGCATCGAGAACACCCCTCCGGGGATCGTCCGGTCGAGTCCGACCAGCACGTTCTCGAGGGCGCTCATGCTCGAAAAGAGGCGGATGTTTTGGAAGGTGCGCGAGATGCCGGCCCGGGCGACGACGTGCGGCGAGCGGCGGCCGCGCTGCCAGACGGCGAGCGTCCCGGCACTGCCGAGGAGCAGGCCCGCGATCAATCCCAGCCAGCCCCGCCACCGGATCCGGCTTTTGCCGGCGGCAAGACGATCGAGCACCTCCTCCTTCACTCCAGGGAGCGCGACCCGCGGGGCGGCGGCGGCGTCGCGCTGGTTGAGATCGGTGGCATCGGGGACGGTGCCCGGACCGGTGCGGCGGGCGGTGACCTTCGCCTGGAGGGCGTCGCGCACGAGCCTCGCCTCTCCGAGGTCGCGTTTGATCGCCAGGACATCGCTCCCATCGGCGCTGACGACTCGCCATTTCCCCGCCATCTGATCGATCGCCAGTTCCGAGCGGAAGTAGCCGCGAAGGCGCTCCATCGCCCCCGACATCGTGAACGGTTCCCCGGTGATCATCCCCCGCTTCACGACCGCCATCCAGAGACGATCGACATCGACCGCCGCGGCGGCGAAGAGCAGACCAGTGAGGAGGCCGACGGCGAGCGCCCGAAGGATCGTCCCCGGCGTGAAGGACCGCTCCAGCCGCTTCCCCCGGAACCGCACCGATCCCGACGACGGCGCGTAGATGCCGCTGACACAGTTGAAGGCGGTGGTCTTGCCAGCGCCGTTGGGGCCGATGAGGGAGACGATGCTCCCCTCGGGAACGTCGAGATCGAGCTCCGACACGGCGACGAGCCCACCGAAGCGCACCGTGACCCGGTCGACATGGAGCAGGGGCGTCCCGGCTGGGCCGGCGTTGTTGTTCATGATCCCGCCCCCCCGTCGCGGAGCTCAGAGGCCAGTCGCCGCGACGGGATCAGCCCCTCCGGCCTGTACCGCATCACGAGCACCAGCGCCACGCCGAAGATCGCCAGCCGCCAGCCGCTGAAGGAGAGGTAGCTCAACCCCTTCGGATTGACATTCATCTGCTGGATCCAGGAATCGGCCCACGGCGCGAGAACCGTGTCGAAGCCGACGAGGATCGCCACCCCCAGGAGCGTGCCGGGAATGCTTCCCAGGCCCCCGAGGATCACGGCACAGAGGACCATGATCGAGCGGTTGAAATCGTAGGCATTGGGATCGGCGGTGGTCGACAGGCTCGCCGCGTAGAGGCAGCCGGCCAGCCCCGCAACGGCCGACGACATCGCGAACGCCGCGAGCTTGACCTTCGTCGCGGAGATCCCCATCGCCTGCGCGGCGAGCTCGTCCTCGCGGACGGCGACGAGAGCCCGGCCGAGGCGCGAGTTCTCGAGCCTCCGCATGGCGAGCACGACCCCGGCGAGCGAGAGGAGCGCGAGGTAGTAGAACCAGCGCGGGTCGATGGCGAACTCCTTCCCGAGATCGATCCCTGCGACCGTCACCCCAGCGCCGGGGGGCGGGACGGGATTGAGCCCCTTCATGCCGCCGGTGATCTGCTCGAGATTCCGCAACGTGACTTTGACCACCTCGCCGAAGCCGAGCGTGACGATGGCCAGATAGTCGCCACGGAGCCGGAGCGTCGGGGCACCGAGGGCAAGGCCGGTGCCGGCGGTGACGAGGACGGCAATCACGGCGGCGGCCAGGAACCCGATCTGGAACGGGTACATCGGCACGGTGAGGATCGCGAGAACGTAGGCCCCGATTCCGAAGAACGAGGCGATGCCGAGATGGACCAGCCCGGTGTAGCCGACCATCACATTGAGGGCCAGGGCGAGGATGCAGTAGATGAAGAGATTCGTCACCTGCCCGCCGAGGGCACCGCCGAGGGCAGGGATCAGCAGAGGCGCGATCGCCAGCACGGCGAGCGTGGCCAGCTCCCAGCGCTGCGCGAGAAATGCCCAGGGGCCGGTGGAGGGATCCGATGGGACAGAGGTTCGGGAGGATCGATTGGTGGACACGGCTTCTACACCTTCTCCTTCACCCGGCGGCCGAGGAGGCCCTCGGGACGGAAGACGAGGATCACGATCAGGATCGCGAACACAATCGCCCCGGTCCAGCGCTCACCGACGTAGGCGCTGGCCAGCGCCCGCACCAGGCCGATAACGAGCCCGCCGAGGACGGCGCCGGGGATGCTGCCGATCCCCCCCAGTACCGCGGCGGTGAAGGCGTAGAGGCCGTTTTGGAACCCCATCTGGAAACCGATGGTGTTGATGTAGAGCCCGTAGATCACGCTCGCCGCGCCACCGAGAAAGCCGCCGATGAAGAACGTGGCGGCGATCACCCGATCGACATCGACGCCGACGAGGGCCGCCGCCGTTGGATCCTGCGACACGGCGCGCATCGCCTTGCCGAGCTTTGTTCCCTTCACCAGCACCGAGAGGGCCACCATCAGCGGCCCAACGATGAGGACGACAAGGAGATCCTTCCAGGTGAATTGGAGGGCGTCATTGTGGAGGAGGTTGGTCGAGGGGAGGAGCTCGGGGAACGATTTGTCGGCCGGCCCGAGCCAGAAGAGGCCGATGTTCATGAAGATGAATGACACGCCGATCGCTGACACCAGGGGGGCGAGCTTGGGCGCGTTGCGAAGCGGCTTGTAGACGATCCGGTCGACCGCCACGTTGAGCAGGCCGCAGAACAGCCCGCAGATGAGAACCAGCCCCCCGATCCCCACCCAGGTGGTCGCCGGCCCGGCGGCGGTCATGCCGAGGGCCCCGACAAGCGACAGCGCCAGACAGGCCCCGAGCATGATCAAGTCGCCGTGGGCGAAATTGATCAGCCCGATGATCCCGTAGACCATCGTGTAGCCCAGCGCTACCAGCGCGATGAGCGCGCCGTTGGTGAGGCCGATGAGGCACTGTTGGAGGAGGAACTGGAAGGACACGCGGATGGATTCCGGGGAAGGATCGGACCGGGATTCAGGGGCTCCCGCCCCCCTGGGGGTCGGCCCGGGGTGACGGCTCGTCCGGGGGAGGGGTGACGAGATCCGCTTCGTCGAGGATCTCCTCGAACTCGAAGCGCCCCCCCTTCACGACATTCACGGTCAGCGTGCGGAGGGTCGTGTCGCCGTTCTCGTCGAAGCCCCAATGGCCGAGGGCCCCGTCGAAGTCACGGATCGCCAGTGCCGCGTCGCAGATCGCGCGGCGGTCCTTGCTGCCGGCGGTCGCGATCGCTTCGATGGCCACCCGGGCTGCCTCGTAGCCGTAGACGGCGTAGGCCTCCGGGAGCTCCCCGTACTTCTCCCGGTAGCGATCGACGAACTCGCCGCCCTTGCCTGTGAGCTTCTCCGGCGGGAGCCCGCCGAAGGTGACGAAACAGCGTCCCTCGAGGTTCGCCGCCCCTGCCGAGTCGATAAACACTTGCTCCATGCAGCCGTCGGGCACCATGAGATCCGCGCCGACGCCGGCCGCGGCCATGTCCTTGGCGAGTTGTCCCCCCTTGCTCTGCGTCGTGCCGCCGAAGTAGACGAGATCGGGCTTCGTCGCCTTGATGCTCGCCATCAGGGATTTGAACTCCTGCGCCTTGGCATCGATCGAATCGTGCCCGAGGACCTCGATGCCGAGCTCGCGGCAGCGCTCGTCGAAGAGGTCGGCGATCCCCTTCCCGTAGACTTCGTTGTCGTCGAGGATGTAAACCTTCTTGACGCCCCGGCGCTGCGCCCAGTCGGCCGCCATCGGCCCCTGGAGGTCGTCAGCGGGAACAACGCGGGTGTAGTTGCGTCGGCCGGTGGGGCGGTAGACCCCCGGCTCGCCCGGAACTCCGAGCCCCGGCTTCGTCAGCCCCACGGCCGTGTTGGCCGGCGACACCATGAGCAGATCGCCGAGATTGAGAATCGGCATCGAGACCTTGGCCGCCCCCGAGTTGAACGTACCGATGTAGGCACAGACATCGGGATCCTGGAGGGCGCGGCGGGCATTGGCCGCCTCGGCCTCGCTCGTCCACTGCCCGGCGGCGGCGGTCGAATCGTCGAGATCGAGGTACTCGATCCGGAACCGGCCCACCTTTCCCCCCGCCTCGTCGATCGCCATGCGAATGCCACGGACGAGCGTGTCGGACTGGTGCTTCGCCGAGCCGGTCCGTGGCAGGCTGCTGACGATCTTGACCAGATCCGGATCGGCCGGGCGGCAACCGACCATCGCCAGAACTCCGGCGAGCACCGGGAGCAGTCCGGCGAGGCGGAGGAGGAATCGGCGAACAGACCGAGAGGGTGGAGTCATGCAACGAATGTAGAACCGACGTTTTCCGGCCGCAACGGCCCTCCCGCCAATCCCCTTCCCCGGAAGGCCCGCTCGCAGGCCTTTATTGCCGCACCATCCGCCAGGCCCGGTGGATCCGTTCATTGCGGAAATCCTCTGGGATTGTGCGATTGGTGATCTCCCGGAAACTGAAATCGGCCGCCAGCGTGGCCTCCGCCAGGTGAAAGCGGCGGAAGTTGGTGGAGAAGTAAACGGTACCGCCTGGGGTGAGATTGCGGGCCACCAGGGCGAGGAGCTCGGCATGGTCGTGCTCCACATCCCAAGGCACCTCGCTCCGGGCCGAGCGCGAGAAGGTGGGGGGATCGACGACGACCAGATCGAAAGGGGGCTCGCCGCGGCGGGCCCGGTGTTCGAGGAAGGCGCGGGCATCGTCGCGGACGATCCGGTGGCGACCGGCATCCTTGAATCCGTTGACGGCGAGATTCGTGCGTGTCCAGTCGAGGTAGGTGTTGGAGAGGTCGACGCTGACCGTGTCGGTTGCCCCCCCGGCCGCCGCATACACCGAAAAACTCCCGGTGTAGGAGAACAGGTTGAGCATCCGCTTCCCGGCCGCCTCGTCCCTGACCATGCCGCGCGTGACGCGGTGATCGAGGAACAGCCCGGTGTCGAGGTAATCGGAGAGATTGACCTCGAACGACAGCCCCCCCTCCTTCACTTGGAGGAGCGCCTCGCGGCCATCGACCTTCTCGTACTGCCCCCCCTCGCGCTGCCGACGCCGGATCTTCAGGAAGGTGCGGTCGTGGGGAACACCGAGCTCCGCGGCGGCCGCCTCGATCATCCGGTCGAGCCAGACTTCATGCTCGATCTCGGTGCGATCGTGGGGGCGTTCGTACTCGGCGGCATGGAGCCAGCCGGCATACCAATCGATGACCAGCGGCACCTCGGGGATGTCACGGTCGTAGATCCGGAAGGCATCGGTGCCGATCCGCCGCGCCCACTTGGAGAGATGCTTGAAGCGTTTGGCGAGACGCCGGCGGAAGTCGCCGATTTGTTCTTCGACGGGCCTCGTGCCGCTCCGCGGTGGGCCCGCCGGCCTGCCGGCGGGGGGAGCGGGGAGCGGTGGAAGGGGGGCGTCGAGGAGCGAGTCCGCTGCGTCCAGTGCATCCAGTGCATGCGCTGCCTCCAGTGCATGCGCTGCCGAAGCCGGAGGCCGCTCGGTCTCCGGCGGCAGGTGCGGGCGCTCCCGGATCTCCACCTCGAGGAGCCGGCAAGCGATCGGGCCGTTGGGGAGATAGACGCGGTGGGTGGGCCGGAGCCCGAGGTAGCCGGCGACCGGCGTATCGGGGGCGAGAATCGCTGCGTGCCATCCGCCACAGGCGCGCACGAGCCAGTCGCCGATGCGGCGGAAGAGGGCCCCGGCGCGGGGGAGTGCGAGGCGTTCGCCATAGGGGGGATTGGTGACGATCAGGCCGCTTCCGGCCGCAGGCACCGCCTGCTCGAAATGCTTCTGTTCGATGGTGATCGCCGCCGACACACCGGCGGCCTCGGCACACAATCCTGTCGCTTCCACGGCTTTTGGATCGAGATCGCTCGCCTGGAAACTGCCGGGGGGGGTGATGACGCGGGCCTCGAGTTCCGCGACGAGCCGGCCGGCCAGGTCGCGGTCACAATCGCGGAATCGGAAAAACCCATGCCCGTTGCGGCGGGCCCGCCACAGCCCCGGCGCCATCCCCGCCGCGATCGTCGCCGCCTCGACGACGAACGTCCCCGACCCGCACATCGGATCGAGGAGCGGCTCGCCCGGGGTCCAGCCGGTGATGGCGAGGATCCCGGCGGCGAGGACCTCGGAGAGGGGAGCATCGACTTCCCCCGTGCGCCAGCCGCGCTGGTGGAGCGACTTACCGGCGGCGTCGCGGAAGATCGTCGCGGTGTCGCCGACGAGGTGGAGCGCGAGGCGGAGCGTCGCGCCGCGCAGCTCCACGCTCGGTCGCCTACCGCTCGGCGTGCGGAGCTGATCGACGACTGCGTCCTTGACGATTTGCGCCGCGTAGAGCGAATGATTGAGGAACGTGTCGTGGATCGCCGCATCGACCCGCAGGGTGTCGCAGACCTTCAGTTGCTCGCGCCAGTCGACCTGTTCCATCGCAGCGTACAGGCCCTCGGGGCTGTCCACCCGGAAGCGGCCGAGTGGCTCGAGGACACGGATCGCCGTCCGGCTTTCGAGGACGGCCCGATAGAGCGTCTCCTTCTCCTTTCCCGGCGGCGTCGAGAATTCGATCGTCCGCCGGCCGATCCGCAGGTCGGTGGCGCCGACCGCTTCGAGCTCCCGGGCAAGGACCCATTCGAGCCCCTCGAGCGTGCGCGCCGTCATCCGCGGCGGCTCGTCGGCAATCGGCGCCGGAAGCGGACGGGGAACGGGATGGACGGGGGGGAACGGCGCAGGCATGGCGGGCACGAGGGCGAAGGATGCGACGGGCGGAAACGGACCATCCTACCCTCCGGCGGTCGCGGAGATGGCCGATACACCGCTCGCGGCGATGACTGCCGCCTCCACGACAGCGGCGAAGCTCCGCATGGCCAGCCTCTTTCCTAGTCTGTACACTCAAGTACTGAGGCGATCGGTCTCCCGCCGACGGCCACGTCGGCACCCCGATCGCAGTGGCCGTCGCTCCACTCCCCCGAAGCAGGACCCCCCCTTTGAAGACGGTGTCGTTCACGGAGTTCCGTGCCAACGCTGCGTCATTCCTCGATGACGTCGAGCGGGGAGAGACCGTGATCCTCCTCAGGCATGGCAAGCCGGTCGCCGAGATTCACCCGGTGGCGGCATCGGCTGGACGTCTTCCTTCGTGGCGACGCGCTGGGCCGAGGCTGATTGTGAAGGGGGCCGGACTCGCGGCGGCGATCCTAGGAGAACGGGGGCGTGAAGACGTTTTTTGACTCCTCGGTGTTCGCGAAGCGGTTCGTGGAAGAGTCGGGAAGCGATGCAGTCGAGGCGCTTTGCCTCAGCGCAGACGAACTCGGGCTGTGTGTCATCTGTGTTCCCGAAATCGTGTCGGCCCTGGCCAGGAGACTCCGCGAGAAACGGATCACCGCCGCTCAATTCGCGAAGCTTGAGCGGCATCTCCTCCACGACATCCGCGATGCGACGCTCATCGATCTCACGGCGGAAGTGATCGCGGCGTCGATCGTGGCCATCAAGGCGTCACCCGTCCGTGCCGCCGACGCACTCCATGTCGCCGCTGCGAAAGTCTGGGGAGCCGATCTGTTCGTCTCGGCCGACGACCGGCAACTCACGGCCGCCAGAAAAGCCGGATTGACCGCCAAGTCGGTGTGACAAGGCGTTTCCCTGGTCCGTCACGCCCGACATCACCGGAAGGTCAGCCCCGCCCGCCGGCGCCCCAGGAGCCACCCCGGCCCTGCTGGTGCCTGGCCCCAAGCCCCATCCATTTGCCCGCCAAGGCGACGAGTGTGCATGATGATGTTCATGAAACACACTCCTTTCTTCACCGTGGCCCACGTGCTCCTCCTTGCCTGCGCGGTCGCCGCGATCCCGGCCGGGCCTCTGCCCGCTCCATCGGCCCGCGCCGATGAGCCGGCGGCGTTGGCGATCCCCGACTCCGACGACGGCCTCCCCGGCGCCGGCCCGATCCGGCGCTACGACTGGTTTAAGAACCTGTGGAAAGAGCGGCGCAGCGATTGGGCCGGCAGGAAGGCTGCCGACAAGCGGGCCCTCGTGTTCCTCGGCGACTCAATCACACAGGGCTTCGGTGACGATTTTCACGGGGCCTTCCCGGGCGCGAAGCTCGCCAATCGCGGCATCAGCGGCGACACGACCCGCGGCATGCTCCTCCGCCTCGCCGACGATTGTCTGGCCCTCGATCCCGCCGGCGTCGTCATGCTCATGGGCACCAACGACCTCGAGGAAGGGGCGGAGCCGGAGACGATCGCCGGCAATGTGAAGGCTATCATCTCGGCAATCGAATTAAAAAACCCGCGGACGCCGATTATCGTCTGCCAGGTCTTCCCCAGCGCCGCCGACAAGCAGCGCCCGGCCGAGAAGATCAAGAAGCTCAACACGCTCGTCGCCGAGCAGGTGAAGGGGGACCCGCGCGTCCGTCTCGTCGACACCTGGACACTTTTTGCCAACGGCGATGGCGATGCGAAGGCGGAGGAGTTTCCCGATCTCCTCCATCCCGACCCGAAGGGCTATGCGAAGTGGGTGGCCGCGATCAGGCCGGTCCTCGAGACGCTCGATCTCGTTCCGACCCCCGCAGACGATTTCCAGCCCGAACCCGGCTTCGAACTGCTCTTCAATGGCCACGACCTCACTGGCTGGGGCTACCGCGATCAGCCGACGCTCGAAAAGCAGCTCGATCTCGACGGCTGTGAGAGCAGCCCCGATGGCCGCTATGTCGCCAAGGATGGCCGGATCGTCGTCACGACACCGCCGGAGGGCCGCCGCGTCGAGCAGCTCTGGACGACGCAGGAGTTCCCCGGCAACTTCATCCTCAAGCTCGAGTTCCGGGCCACGCCGACCGCCGACAGCGGCGTCTTCATCCGTGCCCCGCAACTCCAGTGCCGCGATTACCTCCTTGCCGGCCCCTACAAGGAGCTGAAGCACTACAAGCCCCAGGACTGGAACGAGCTGGTGATCAC
>JBAWVV010000033.1:0-19311 GCA_037147115.1 Planctomycetia bacterium
ATGAACCTCTCCCGGCCCTTCATTCTTCGGCCGGTGGCGACGAGCCTCCTCATGGTGGCGCTGGTCCTCGTCGGTGTTGTCGCTTACCGCCAGCTTCCGGTGTCGGCGCTGCCGCAGGTCGACTATCCCACGATCCAGGTGCTCACCTTTTATCCCGGAGCGAGTCCGGAGGTGATGGCCTCGAGCGTCACCTCGCCGCTGGAGCGGCAGTTCGGGCAGGTGCCGGGGCTGACGCAGATGACGTCGAGCAGCTCCGAGGGATGCTCTTGTATCGTTCTCCGCTTCGATCTCGAGCTCGACATCGACATCGCCACGCAGCAGGTCCAGGCAGCGATCAATTCGGCGGCCGCCGTCCTCCCCCGCGATCTCCCTAATCCGCCGGTCTATACAAAGACCAATCCCGCCGACGCCCCCATCCTCACCCTCGCCCTGACCAGCGACACGCTCCCGCTGACGAAGGTCCAGGATCTCGCCGACACGAGGCTCGCGCAGAAGATCTCGCAGCTTTCAGGCGTGGGGATGGTGAGCCTCTCCGGGGGACAGAAGCCGGCGATCCGCATCGAGGTCAACCCCACGGCCCTCTCCAGCCTCGGCATGAATCTCGAGGATCTGCGGGCAGCGCTCGTTCAGGCGAGCGTTAACCAGGCGAAGGGGAGCTTCGACGGCCGCAGGCAGGCGTTCACGATCGCCGCCAACGATCAACTCCTCACGAGCGACCAGTTTCGCGGGCTGATCATCGGCTACCGCAATGGCTCGGCCATCCGGCTCGTCGACGTTGCCGAGGTGGTCGACGGCGCGGAAAACGTGCGCCAGGCGGCGTGGATGAACGACACCCCGGCGGTGATTGTCAATATCCAACGGCAGCCGGGGGCGAACATCATCGAGGTCGTCGACTCGGTGAAGGCCCTCCTTCCACAGCTCGAGGCCTCGCTCCCGGCCGCTGTGCAGGTGCATGTCCTCACCGACCGCACGCTCACGATCCGCGCGAGCATCGAGGGGGTGCAGCACGAGCTCCTCCTCACGATCGCGCTGGTGGTGTTCATCATTTTTCTCTTCCTCCGCAACGTCACCGCCACGATCATCCCCAGCGTCGCGGTGCCCCTGTCGCTCGTCGGCACGTTTGCCGTGATGGTCGTCCTCGGGTATAGCCTCAATAACCTGACGCTCATGGCGTTGACGATCTCCACCGGATTTGTCGTCGACGACGCGATCGTGATGATCGAGAACATCGTCCGCTATGTCGAGGAGGGGGAAACGCCCCTCGAGGCGGCGCTGAAGGGATCGGCCGAGATCGGATTCACGATCGTCAGCCTTTCGGTGTCGCTGATCGCCGTGCTCATCCCGCTCCTCTTCATGGGGGATATCGTCGGGAGGTTGTTCCGCGAGTTCGCCGTCACGCTGTCGGTGACGATCCTCGTTTCGGCGGCGGTGTCGCTGACGCTGACGCCGATGATGTGCGCTGTCCTTCTCACCGCGCGGCCGGCCGGAGCCGGGCAGAGCGGGGGGGGGCACAACGCCGGGGGGCACGGGCTGTTCACGAGGCTCTACGCCGCGACGCTTCGCTTCGTCCTCGCCCACCAGCTGGCAACGATGGCGACGTTCGTGGCAACGCTCCTGGCCACCTGGTACCTCGCGCAGATCGTTCCGAAGGGGTTCTTCCCCGTCCAGGACACTGGCGTCATCCTCGGCATCTCCGAAGCGCCGCAGAGCATCTCCTTCGAGGCCATGCGCGATCGGCAGCTGGAGCTGAATCGAGTGATTCTCGCCGACTCGGCGGTGGAAAGCTTGTCGAGCTTCATCGGCATCGACGGCACGAACGTCACGCTCAACAGCGGCCGGATCCAGATCAATCTCAAGCCCCTCGCCGAGCGGGGGACGAGTGCTGTCGAGGTCATTCGCCGGCTCCAGCCCGCCCTGGCGGCGGTCGAGGGAATCGGGCTGTATATGCAGCCGGTGCAGGATCTCTCCGTGGAGACCCGCGTCAGCCGGACGCAGTATCAGGTGAGCCTCGAGTCGCCCGACGCCGCGGAGCTGGCCGCCTGGGCCCCCCGGTTCGTCGCCCGGCTCCAGGAGCTCCCCGAGCTTGCCGACGTCGCCAGCGACCAGCAGACCGACGGCCGGCAGGCCCGGCTCGTCATCGACCGCGACAGCGCTTCGCGGCTGGGGATCACCCCCCAGATGATCGACGACGCCCTCTACGATGCCTTCGGTCAGCGGCAGATCTCGATGCTGTTCACGCAGCTCAACCAATACCGCGTCATCCTCGAGGTGGCGCCGGCCTTCCGTGACACGCCGCAGGACATGGCGCAGATGTACGTCCGCGCCGGTGTGCCGGGAAGGCCGGGGGAGACGCGCGTGCCGCTGGGGGCGGTGACTCGGCTCGAAGAGACGAGCACGCCGCTGGCGGTGAATCACCAGGGGCAGTTCCCGGTGGTGACGGTGTCGTTTAACCTTGCGCCGGGCGTGTCGCTCGGCGAGGCCGTCGACACGATCGAGTCGGCCCGCCACGGGCTGGAGATGCCCGCCGGCATCCAGACCGCCTTTCAGGGGACGGCCGCTGCCTTCCGGGCGTCGCTGGCCAATCAGGGCTGGCTGATCCTCGCCGCCATCGTCACCGTCTACATCGTCCTCGGGGTTCTTTACGAGAGCCTCGTCCATCCGATCACGATCCTCTCCACGCTCCCCAGCGCCGGGGTGGGGGCGCTTGTCGCCCTGCTCGTCTGCCGGACCGACTTGAGCGTCATCGCGCTGATCGGGGTGATTCTTCTGATCGGGATCGTCAAGAAGAACGCGATCATGATGATCGACTTCGCCATGGAGGCAGAGCGCCGCGGGATCGCCGGGCGCCGGGTGACGCCGCACGAGGCTATTTATCAGGCCTGCTTGCTGCGGTTCCGGCCGATCATGATGACGACGATGGCCGCACTCCTTGGGGCGGTGCCGCTGGCGTTTGGCACCGGCGTCGGCTCGGAGCTGCGGCGCCCCTTGGGGATCACGATCATCGGCGGCCTGCTCGTCAGCCAGCTCCTCACGCTCTACACGACGCCGGTGATCTATCTGTGGTTCGACGCCGTTGGGCGGTGGGTCCGCGGAGGGAGCGGCGGCAGGCCGGTCGACGCGGGCACTGTTCCAGAGGAGGCCGCGCGATGAACGTCTCGACCTGGTTCATCCGCCATCCGATCGGGACATCGCTTTTGGCGGTGGCGATCACGCTCGTGGGGTCGATCTGCTATTTCCTCCTCCCGGTGTCGCCGCTGCCGCAGGTGGAATATCCGACGATCAACGTCAGCGCGGGGCTCCCGGGGGCGAGCTCCGAGACGATGGCCTCGGCGGTGGCGACGCCCCTGGAGCGTCAATTCGGGCTCATCGCCGGCGTCACGGAGATGACGTCGCAGAGCACCCTCGGGCAGACGTCGATCACGCTCCAGTTCGACCTCGATCGAAACATCGACGCCGCCACGCGCGACGTTCAGGCAGCGATCAACGCCGCCCGCGGCCGCCTCCCCTCGAATCTCCCGCGCAATCCCGACCTGCGGAAGGTCAACCCCGCCGACGCCCCGATTCTCATTCTGGCAATGACGTCTGATCTCCACGACAAGCCCCGGCTCCAGGATGTCGCCAGCACGCTCCTCCAGCAGAAGCTCTCGCAGGTTCAGGGCGTGGGGCAGGTGGTCGTGAGCGGAGGCTCCCCGCCGGCCGTCCGCGTCGCCGTCAACCCGACGGTTCTCGAGCGCTACGACCTCGGCCTCGACGATGTCCGCACCTGCCTCCAGCAGGCCAACACCAACCGGCCCAAGGGCTCCATCGATGACGGTGTGACGACCTGGTCGATCGCCACGACCGACCAGCTGTTTACCGCGGCGGAATACCGGCAGTTGATCGTCGCCTGGCGGCGCGGCGCCGCGATCCGGCTGGGAGAGGTGGCGAGCGTCACCGATTCCGTTGAGGATGTCCGCGTCGCCGGGGTCTACAACGCTCAGCCGACGATCATGCTCATCCTCTACCGGCAGCCCAATGCCAACATCATCCGCACCGTCGACAACGTGCTGTTGATTCTCCCGCAGCTGCGCGCTCAGATCCCGGCGGGGATGCGCCTCGATCTCGCCATGGACCGGACGGCGACGATCCGAGCGAGCATCGTCGACGTTCAGCACACGCTCCTTCTCTCGGTGGGGCTCGTCGTCGGGGTGGTGTTTCTGTTTCTGCGGGACTGGCGGGCGACGCTCATTCCCAGTGTTGTCGTGCCGGTGTCGCTGGTGAGCACGTTCTCGGCGATGTATGCCCTCGGCTACAGCCTCGACAACCTCTCGCTCATGGCCCTCACGATCGCGACGGGATTCGTTGTCGACGACGCGATCGTCGTCCTCGAGAACATCGCCCGCCACCGTGAGGAGGGAATGAGCCCGATGGCGGCGGCGTTTCTGGGGGCTCGCGAGATCGGCTTCACCGTGCTCTCGATCAGCATCTCGCTTGTGGCCGTCTTCATCCCCATCCTCCTCATGGGCGGGATCGTGGGGCGGTTGTTCCGCGAGTTCGCCGTCACCCTCTCGGTGGCGATCCTCGTGTCGATGGTCGTGTCGCTGACCCTCACGCCGATGATGTGTGCCTGGTTGCTCCTTCCCGCGGGACATGCCCGGCAGGGGCTTGTCAGCCGGCTCACGGAGCGTTTTCTCGACGGCGTCACCGCGGGCTACGGCCGGCTCCTCGGCGTCGTCATGCGCCATCCGCGGATCACGATGGCGGTGAACCTGGCGACGATTGCGCTGACGGTGTGGATGTATGTCATCGTGCCGAAGGGATTCTTCCCGCAGCAAGACACCGGCCGGATCACCGGCACCCTTGACGCCGATCAGGACACGTCCTTCCAGACGATGAGCGGGCTATTGACGAAGTTCTCGCTCGCCGTCAAGGAGGATCCGGCGGTGGCTGGGATCACCGGATCGACCGGCGGGGCCGCAGGGGGGAGCCCGAACGCGGCGCGGATGTTTATCAGCCTCGTGCCGAAGGAGGAGCGCGATGGGATGGCGGCCGACCAGGTCATCGGTCGGCTGCGAGGGAAGCTCTCGCAGCTCACCGGCGCGACGATGATCATGCAGCCGGTGCAGGATCTGCGGATCGGCGGCCGCCCGAGCAGCTCGCAGTATCAGTTCACCCTCCGCGGCGACAACCTCGCCGATCTGAATGAATGGGGCCCCAAGCTCGTGCGGGCGATGCGGAGTATGCCGGAGCTGGCCGACATCCGCTCCGACCAACAAAACCGCGGACTCCAGGTGGGGCTGACGATCGACCGCGACGCCGCGGCCCGGTTCGGGATCTCCCCCCGTCAGATCGACGATGCCCTCTACGACGCCTTCGGCCAGCGGCAGGTGTCGGTGATGTACCGGCCACTCGGCCAGTACCGGGTCGTGATGGGGCTCGAGTCAGGATTCCTCCAGGGGCCCGACGGCCTCTCGAGCCTTCATGTCACCGGCTCGAACGGCCTGCAGGTGCCGCTGGAATCTCTGGCGTCGCTGACCACCGGCAACGCCCCGCTTTTGGTCAATCACACCGCGCAGTTTCCCTCGGCGACGGTGTCGTTCAATCTCGCCCCGGGGGTGTCGCTCGGGGCTGCGGTCGAGGCGGTGGAGACGAAGACGGCGGAGCTGGGGATGCCGGCCACCGTCCGCGGGAGCTTCTCAGGCACCGCGCAGGTCTTCCGCGAGGCGCTCGCCAACCAGCCGCTCCTGATCCTTGCGGCGGTCGTCACTGTCTACCTCGTCCTCGGCATGCTCTACGAGAGCATCGTCCATCCGCTCACGATCATCTCCACGCTCCCCAGCGCCGGTCTGGGGGCGCTGCTGGCGCTTCAGTGGACCGGGAGCCAGCTCGACGTGATGGCGATGATCGGCATCATTCTCCTCATTGGGATCGTCAAGAAGAACGCGATCATGATGATCGACTTCGCCCTCGAGGCGGAGCGGACCAGGGGGCTTGCGCCGCGCGAGGCGATCGTCGAGGCCTGCATCCTCCGCTTTCGGCCGATTACGATGACGACCCTCGCGGCGCTTCTCGGCGGATTGCCGCTGGCGCTGGGAACGGGCCCCGGGGCCGAGCTCCGCTGGCCGCTGGGGATCGCGATCGTCGGCGGGCTGATCGTCAGCCAGATGCTGACGCTGTTCACGACGCCGGTCGTCTATCTCTACCTCGACAGCCTCGTCCACTGGATCTCGCGGCGGCGTGCCCCGGCGGCAGTTCCCGCTCCGGCCGTTGCCCCCACCCCCTGACGGAGCGCGTGGGAGGGGTGCCAAGCCGACGCGGGATCATTTGACGACGCTGAGGCTCGTCTTCGGCTTCGACGAATCGAACGAGACCGCGGCGGCCAGCAGCGCCGGGCTGATCGGCGCTTTCGGCTGCGGGAAGGAGCCCCAGTTGCCCGCCACCGGGATCGCCGTGGCGCTGACCGGGAGGGCGTAGACGACGACGTCGGTGATCGAGCCGTCGATGCGGTTGTTGAGGTAAACCGTCCGAGCAGCCGGGTCGTAAAGGCCGACGGTGGTCTTCTTGTCGCCGTTCCAGTCGCCGGCGATTGGGATCCACGTGGCCGGAACCTTCGGCGTCTTGAACGTCGTCACTGACGTGACCGAGCCGTCGATCTTGTCGTTGAGATAGAAGGTGTAGGCGCGGGGATCGTAGAGCCCGACGGTGACCTTGCCGTCGCCGTTCCAGTCGCCGACGAGCGGCCGCCAGGTCGCGGGGAGCGCGGGGGTGACAAACGGGGCCGCAGCCTGCGCGCCTTGGAGCGTGTAGAAGCGGAAGGTGTGGGCAAGGGAGTCATAGATGCCGAGCTCGTCCCCGCCGACGCCGTCCCAGTTGCCGGCCAGTGGCTGCCACCACGGCTTTGCTCCGGGAATCGGCACAATCGAGTCGGCGACGCCGTCGTTGTTGAAATCGAGGCGGAAGGTCCCGGCAGCCCCATCATAGACACCGACCGTTTTCTTGCCGCTCCCGTCAAAGTCGCCAACAAACGGCAGTGCGGCGGCGCTTACTGCCACCTGCGGAGCGATCCCTGGGATGATCTTCGTGACGGCCGTCGAGGTGCCGTCGGCGTGGGAGTTGAGGAGCCACGAGCGGCTCGATGGTTCGTAGAAGCCGACCGTGTCGTGGAACGTCGGATATTTCTCGATGAGCTTGCCTGGCGTGAGCGAGCGGCCGGCAAGGCCCGGGTACGACGCGGTGTACTTGAGCGCCCTGAAAGTGAGATTCGTGAACACCCCCGGCGTGCCGCTGACGTTGAGCGGGGGGGCGGTAGCCCCCTGGGTGAGCGTGTTTCCGCCGGCGATGTCGGGATTGACGTACCGCCACACGACCTTGCCGGCCGGCGTGACCTCGAAGACGTTCCCCTTCACGCCCTCGCAGATCAGCGTGTTGCCGTTGGGCTGCCGCTGTGCGCCAGAGATGATCGGCGAGAAGAAGCCCGCCGTCGGGCTGCCATAGCTCCAGACGATCTGGGCTTTGCCATAGGTCGTCGGCTTGAGCTCCATCACCGACGACCAACTGCTGCCGTCGGGGCGTCCCCAGCCATTGTTGAAGACGAGGAGATTTCCGGCCCCGGGCAGCCCGTCGGCGATCCACTGGATGTTGTGCTGCCACTCGAGCGTCTGGCTTGCGACACTCCCGGCGTTCCAGGTCTGTGGGTTGCCGTAGCGCCAGAGGAGATCCCCTCCCTTGCCCGACTTACCGCCGGTGCTGCCGGCGGCCTGTGCCGTGGTGGTGGTGTGGTCGATCATCCACACCTCGCTGAACTCCCGGCTCGAGACCATGATCTGGTCGGTCTTGGCGTTGTAGGCGATGGCGTTGAAGTGGGCCCAGTCGGCGATGTGGGCATCGGCTCCGGTGCTTGAGGGGACGAAGTTGAGGTTGATCCGCTGCGGATTCTTGCCGATGTCCTGGGCCTTGACGTAGTTCGCCTTGCCGGCGTCGTACGACTGGACGAGATGGTCCTTCATGTGCCATTCCCACACGATCGAGCCCCCGGAGCCCTTCGCCAGGTCGGGCTTGATCTCGAGGATCGACTCGGGCCACAGCTCGCTGTTGGTCGCTGGATTGAGCTTGGCTGGATCGCGCCCCAGCGCGATCGCCTCGGCCCGCGACAGCCGCTCCCAGGCGATCGCCAGGACGTTGCCATTGGGGAGGAGGATCGAGTCGTGATGGAGCTGGTACTTGGCGTTGGCGAGGGTGTAGGTCCAGGTGAGGGTGTTGTCCCAGCTGATGAGATCGATCTTCCCCGTCGCCCCGTTATTACCGAAGGCCCGCTGCGGCGGGGCGAGGATCGTGTTGCGGAGCAGCGCTCCGTCAGGCTGGAGATAGACCGCGGTTGCTCCCCCAGTGCCGGTCCAACTGTGGACCTCCTGGCCGTTGTTGTCGAGAAGGTGGGTGATGGGATTGAGCGTCGCGTTGAAGAGCGTGTAGCCCTGCTGGGCCTCGGGGGCATTGACGAACAGGCCCACGGTCTGTGCCAGCGCCAGGCGAGTCTCGAGCGATTCGATGCCGGCAAGCGTGGGCCGCACGCGGCGTGACGGCTTCGAACGGAGATTTCGGGGGGCGCGGGGCGTGGCCATGATCGACCTCTGGCGGACAGGGAGAAGGATGGAGCGGCCAGCTGTAGACTGCTCCGGTCAGGTAGGCAGGGTAATTCAGGAGTTGTGGGTAATCCAGCTTTCGGTTTCCCGGGTTTATGGTGCTTTTCCGCGGGGCCGGAGCCGGAAAGCGGCTGACACCGACCGCTGGCGCCGCCAGCGATCACCCTTAGGAGGGGGTCAAGCGAGTATTTCACGGACGACCCGGCCGGAGACGTCGGTGAGGCGGTGGTCGCGGCCGGCGTGGCGAAACGTCAGCCGCTCGTGGTCGAGCCCCAGCAGCGCGAGGATCGTGGCGTGGAAATCGGGCATCGTCACCTTCCCCTCGGCCACGTAATAGCCGAACTCGTCGGTCAGGCCGTGGGCCATGCCCCCCTTCACGCCGCCACCGGCCATCCAGACGCTGAAGGCGTGGGGGTGATGGTCGCGGCCGTCGGTCCCTTGAGCGGCTGGCGTCCGGCCGAACTCGGTCCCGAAGATCACGAGGGTGTCGTCCAAGAGCCCGCGGGCCTTGAGGTCGGCTAGGAGGGCAGCGATCGGCTGGTCGACCTTCTTGGCATTGGTGGTGTGGTTGTTGCGCAGGTCGCCGTGGGCGTCCCAGTAATTGCGGGGGTAGCTGAAGTTGACCTGCACGAACCGCACCCCCGCCTCGAGGCAACGCCTGGCGAGCACGCACTGCCGGGCGTATTCGTCGGTCGGCTCGGTGCCGACGCCGTAGCGGGCAAGCGTTGCGGCCGTTTCCCGCTCGACTTCGAACACCCCCGGCGCCTCCGCCTGCATCCGCCAGGCCATCTCGAACGACTCGATCCGGGCCTCGAGCCGCGGATCGCTCCCCGCCATTTCCGCATGGCGACGGTTGCGAGCGGCAAGAAGGTCGAGCTGCCGGCGTTCCAGAGACGGATCCTCCGCCGAGACGAGGTTTGAGAGGCGCGTCGACTCGAAGTCGGTGCTGCCATCGCCGATCCGCGTCCCCTGGAAGCTCGCCGGGAGAAACGCTGCGCCGTAGTTCTGCGTGCCGCCATGGTAGAGCGAGGGGGAGAGGCTGATGAACCCGGGGAGGTTGTCGTTCTCTGATCCCAGGCCGTAGAGCGTCCAGGCGCCGAGGCTTGGCCGGGCGAAGACGCCGGAGCCGGTGTTCATGGCGAGCAGGGCCGGCCCGTGCGACACCTGATCGCCGCCGTGCATCGATCGAATCACGCACAGATCGTCGGCATGGCTGCCGATCAGCGGGAAAAGATCACTGATCTCGAGCCCCGATTGGCCGTAGCGGCGAAAATCCCACGGCGAGGCGAGGAGATTGCCGGTGGGGGCAAACTCGAACTTCGGCTTCGGCAGCGGCAGCGGCTGGCCGTTGAGCGCCGCGAGCTTTGGCTTGGGGTCAAACGAATCGACGTGCGAGATCCCGCCATGCATGAAGAGAAACACGACGCGTTTCGCCCGCGCCGGGAAGTGGGGAGCCTTGGCCGCAAGCGCCGAGCCGGTCGCCCCCGCTGCCCGAGCCTCCCCGGGCGCCTGCTCGCCGGCGAGGAGGCCGAGGAGCGCCGTGTGGCCGAAGCCGCAGGCGCTTTGCTGGAGCCATTCCCGGCGCGAGAGAGGAACCATGGGGTGACTCCGGTCAGTCGAGGTAGGCAAACTCGTTCGAACAAAGCAGGGCCTGGCACCAGCTCTGCCAGGCCTCCTCGCGCCGCGAGTCGGCGGGGCGAGCCTGTCCGGCGGTCGATTCGGTCCAGGCCGCGACGTAGTCAAGCGCTTCGGCAATCTCCTCCGGGCGCGCCTGGCGGCCGAGGGCCCGGGCATGGGCCCGGTCGATCCGGCTGGCATCGTCGAGGCTCGTGTCGGCCAAGAGCGAGCGGGCGAAGGCGAGCGCTTGGCCCCGCACGAACGGGCTGTTGACGAGGAACAGCGCCTGCGACGGCACGGTCGTCTCGTTGCGGAGGGTCGTGACGCCGTTGGGATCGGCGGCGTCAAACAGCGCGAGGACGTCGGGGAGCATGTTTCGCACCGCCGGCAGATAGAGGCTCCGCTTCGTGAATGTCGTGTAGACGGGATCGTCGACGGCGAGCCGGTTCGGCTTGATCATGGCGCCGATGTCCTCGGCCTTCTCCAACAGCACCTTCGCGCTCTCGTCGCTCCCGGGCACCAGGTCGAGGGCGCCGCTGGCCGCGAGGATCGCGTCGCGGAGCTGCTCAGCGGAGAGCCGGCGACGAGTCATCGCGGCGATCGAGCGCCCGTCGGGATCGGCCGCGCGGAGAGCCTCTGGCGCTGCGGCCCGGCGGTAGGCGGCGGAATTGAGGATCAGGCGGTGGAGGGCCTTGACGCTCCACCCCGATTCGATGAATCGGCAGGCGAGCCAGTCGAGGAGCTCGGGGTGCGAAGGGGCCTCGCCACGGGTGCCGAAGTTGTCGCTGGTCACCACGAGCCCGCGGCCAAAATGCTGCTGCCAGATCCGGTTGACCATGACGCGCGCCGTAAGCGGGTTTTTTTCGTCGGCGATCCAGTGGGCGAGCTCCAGCCGGCCGCTCCCGCCGGAGGTGACCAGCGGGCTCGGATCTTCGCCATCCGCCCCGCCCGCCGCACCGACGGCGGAGCCGATGAAAAGGCCGGGGATGCCGCGAGGAGCGATTGCCCCGAGCTGAAACCGATTGCCGCGGAGGTGGACGCGGAGGTTGCGGGGGAGGGTTTCTTTCGGGGCCATGACCAGGATCGGCTCCTTCCCGTCGCCGGCCGGCAGCAAAAATTCCCACCACATCGAGGCGTTGCGGGCCTCGTTCTGGAACGGCTCGGTGCTGCGGAAGATCCCGGCCAGGGCGTAGTAGTCGGCCGTGCGAATCGCGTCAAACTTGTGGTCGTGGCAGCGGGCACAGGCGAGCGTGAGGCCGAGGAAGGCCCGGCCGGTGACGTCGATCTGGTCGTCGACGATGTCGAGCCGCGACTGCTCCTTGTCGGTCTCGGCGAGCGCCTTCGGGCCGATCATCAGGAAGCCCGTGGCGACTGTCCGGGCGGCATCGGTGGCGGCGTCACCGGAGCGGGGGAGGAGATCGCCGGCGAGTTGCTCGACGAGGAAGCGGTCGTAGGGGAGATCGCGATTGCAGGCGTCAACGACCCAGTCGCGGTAGCGCCAGGCCTGCGTCATCACGGCGTTGGCATCATTGGCAGTGGTCTCGGCGAAGCGGACGACGTCGAGCCAGTGGCGCGCCTGCTGTTGGCCGTAGGAGTGGGAGGCGAGGAGCCGGTTGACGACCTCGCTCCAGGCATCCGGCCCGGTGTCGGCGAGGAAAGCGGTGGTCTCGGCCGGCGTCGGCGGAAGGCCCGTCAGGTCGAAGGTCACGCGCCGTAGCAGCGTGGCCCGATCGGCCTCGGGCACCGGTGGCACTCCCAGGGCTGTGATCTGCGGCTCGAGAAAGCGATCGATGGCCGTCGGGACGGCGGCATCGCCGACCGTCGGCGGCAGATCGACGAGCGGTTGATAGGCCCAGTGGGCCCGTTCGGCGGCGGTGTAGGTGGAGCGAGGGGCGCGGTGGGGGCCACCGAGATCGAGGGCGTACTTGTCGCCGAGCCAGGCTTCGAGGCCCACGCGGGTGGCATCGTCGAGGGCGGAAGAAAACACGAGCGCCTCGCCGACATCCCCCTCGATCGATCCGCACCACGACACGGCCTTCCCGAGGAAGGCACCGATGTCAGCGCGGTGGCGGAGGTCGGGAATGCCATCGCGCCCTTCGAGCTCGCCCGAGGGGGGGCGGACTTCGCGGCCGTCGATGAACAGCCGGGTCGTTGTGCGGATCGGGCCCGGCTGCTTGACGCCGATGATCAGCGTTGGCCGGCCGAAGGAAGGCTTGAAGGAGCCGTTGCCAGCCGAGGCGTCGTTCATCCAGCCGCCGGCAAAGCGGAGGGCATGCTCCTCGGCGCGGTTGATCTGGAGGACGGCCGCCAGCGGGCGGCCGGGATCGACGCCGGGATTGGCGGGGTCGCCGATCCCCAGGATCCCCTCGAAGGGCGGCCCAGTTTCGTGGGGATGGAGATTGACGACGACAGCGAGCGTCAGGCTCGCGTCGCCGGCCACTGGGATGGGGAGGGCGGGGGAGGAGGCGTAGCCGGTGGCGGTGGTGAAGCGGACGGCCGGGCGGCGCGCGAGCGAGCTTTCGCGCACGAAACTCCCGGGAAGCCCCTGGCCGTCGGGGCGGATCCCCTTGGTGGCACTTGCATCGCGGCCATGGCCGCTCGAATCGGGCCAGACCGGCACCGGGGCGCCATCATCGTGCGTGAGGCCATCGGCGCGGAGCCAAAGCTGGAGGGCGCTGGAGAGCCCCGGGCTGTCGGGCGCGATCGGTTCGATGGCGGGCTGGCGTGGCGGCTGCGGCGCGGCCGGGGTGTCGGGGCTCTCGGGCCAGGGAGCCCCGGCGCTCACCCAGGCGTTGAGCGCCTCGATCTGCATCTGCGGGAGCCGACCATCGGGGGGCATCTCGAGGCCGTCTGTATGGTTCACCGCCCGGATGAGGAGGCTTTCAAGCGCCGGCCGTCCCAGATCGATCGCCGCGCCAGAGTCGCCCCCGCGGACCAAGCCCGCGCGCGAGTCGAGGCGCAATCCCCCCTTCGCTTCGGCGCCCGCATGGCAGGCATGGCAGCGCTCGATGAGGAGCGGACGGATGACAGCCTCGAAGTGATCATCGGCAGAGTCGGCGCGGGCCGGGGTGGCACCGACGGTCACGGCGGCCAACAGCATGAGCCCGATGGTGGCCAAGAGGCCGCTGACGCGGATCATCCCCGCGCCGCCGTCGATCGCGCCGCCACGTCGCTTGGAGCCTGCAGCCATCGCCCACTCTCCCCCACTGAAAGATGGAGGAAGTGTACCTTGCCGAGAGGCGTTGCAGCCAACCGCCCCGCGGTGGCAACAGAGGCTCGTCACGGACTGCTTGCGAGTGCTTCGCCGATGATGCCCGCATCGGGGGCCTGAATGACGACGTAGGTGTTGCGCCCGTCGGCCACCGTCACACTCCGGAGCATGGCCTTCCCCACCGGCATTCCCTGTCGATCGACCGCCTGGAGGGCAAGCGTGTGTTGCCCCGCCGGCAATTCCATTCGCACGACCTGGATCGAATCGGGGAGCAGCCCCCAGCAGCGCGTGTCGGCGTTCTCCGCGGCTTCCCAAGCGACGCCGGCGACATCGAAGGCCAGTGCCGCCGGCCCGAAGCGATCGACGCCGAAGCCCTCCTTGACGCCGAATACCGTTCCCTTCTTGAGCGCCCGCCGCGCCACGGCGCGGGCCACGGTCCGGTCGTGGACGGCCGCCTCCTGCTCGACGGCCATCCGCGAGATGTCGGTGATCGTCGTCGTTCGCCCCTGCCAGGCCACGCCTCCGCCAGCGGTTGCCCGCCCCACCGCCACGTTGCTGACAAGCCCCGGCGCCGCCACGACGCGCGGCACCTTGATCGGGGCGACGGTCGGCGGGAGCGACTGCGCGAGCGTCGCAGAGAGGATCTGGTCGGCGACGAGAAGCGCCGCGCTCGACGGGATCTCCGCAACGACGACCTTGCAGGGGCCGTGGCCGACGAGCGCGAAGACGTGGACAACCCCATGGCCGCGCGGCGAGTGGACGCCGCCTGATGCGCGGACGACGTCGGCCTGCCCCGGCGTGAACTCCGGCTGCCAGTTGACGACGGTGGCGAAGTGCCGGGCGGCGTCGTCGTAGTCGCGGTGGGTCTCCTCGCGGAGGACGCCCCGCAGATAGGGAGCCAGGGCGATCTGCCGGTACGACGCCTTGGGGTTCGTGCCATCCTCTTGCGTGGCCGCGGCGATGATCTCCGCCTGCTTCTCGGTGGCTTGATAACCGAAGGCCTCGGCATCACCGCCGTCGCTGGTGAGATTCGTGATCGCGAGCAGCGCCCGCAGCAGGACCTTTTCGTAATCCTCGCCGGCGTACGACCGCTGCTGGTCGTCGGAGAGCATCGACCAGGCATCCTCGACCGCGCTCTCCTGCTCGAGGTGATCGAAGCGATCGCGAACCTCCTTGAGGAGATCCTCCGTTACAAGAGGTCGGCCGTCGGCCAGGGCCACGAGCGCCCGGTCGAGCGTGAGGACGTCCGCATCTCCCGGATGCTTGTCGAGATCGGCCGCGATCAGCCGCTCGGC
The DNA here is from genome assembly GCA_037147115.1 of Planctomycetia bacterium. Classification (GTDB taxonomy): domain Bacteria; phylum Planctomycetota; class Planctomycetia; order Pirellulales; family UBA1268; genus QWOP01. The sequence continues at coordinate 14,742 of JBAWVV010000033.1, forward strand.
CTCGTCGAGATCGCCCCGATGGAACGCCGCCCGCAGCGGCTCGAGCCGCGTGATGTGCGTGGCGCAGCCGCACAGCAGTGCGAGGCAGGGCACGAGGATAGCGAGCAGGCCGGGGAATGGCATGGCAGCACCAGACGGCCTAGCGTGAGAGCGGATTGGTCGCGCGCCACCGGCTCAAGCGGCTGTGGTGGTAGCCCTTGACCAGATCAGCCGACTGCTTGTCGTAGTTGCCGGTGCGGACATCGATGAGCTCCATCGTCAGCCGGTAGCTCCGCTCGTAGTCTTTGTTTTGCCGCGTCGTGCCGGAGGTGAGCGTGGCGTAGAGAAGGTAATCGATCGGCTCCCCCTCGCGCTCCAGATGCGTTGCGAACTGCCGCATGTGTTCCGGGATGCAGAGTTGGTCGGGGCGGAGACGGGTCTCGAGGAGGCCGGCGTCGACGACGCGCCGATTGAGCGGTTGGAAGATGGGGGTTTGGAGGAGCCGGGTGTCGATCACCTGGTAAAGCTCATCCTTGAAGTCGCCGATGTCCTCGGCGCTTTTGTTTTCGACGCCGACGAAGCAGATTCGCTTCGGTGGACAGGGGAGCGGCTCGCCGGCATCGTCGTACGACACCTGCTGCACCGGCACTTCAGCATTCCGGGCGAGGAGCTTGGCGACCGCTTCGTCGACGAGGGGGCCGAACGTCTCGGCGCCCGCCTGATGGCTCCCCATCAGTGCCTTGTCGCCGGGGTTGACAATCCGCGCAAACTGCCGCTGCCCGCGGCAGCCGGCAAGCGAGACCGCGACAGGCAGCCCGGCAGAAAAGAGGAACGTGCGACGCAGCATGGCACGGCTCCGGCGGAGGAGAGAGTCGGCCTGGACTCCCGTGGGGAGATCGGTGCGCACCGCTCCCCAAGCAGCCCTCGGCGGGCGGGGACGATAGCGGGGAGGGGCTGGCGGCGGAAGGGGGAAAAGGTGCCAGCCACCAAATCTGGGTAGGTTGCAGGCTTCTCCAATTTTGGTGGCTGGCACCTTTTCTCCTTTTCTTTCCCGAGAAGCCTTAAACTGCCATTCATGGAGACCATGCCCCCGGCGACCGACCCGACGAACGACACCGCCGCCGAGGCGGAGGCCGTCCAGTTGGAATGCATCCGGCGGATGTCGCCGCTGGAGCGCCTTCGGGCCGGATGTCGGATGTCAAACCGCGGCCGCCGCCTGGCCTTCGACGCAATCCGTGCCCGGCTTCCAGACGCCGACGCGACGGAAGTCCGCCTTCGTTATATCGAGCTCGCCTACGGGGCTGATCTCGCCGCCGACGTGCGACTCTGGCTACGGGATCGGGGGCGATGAGCGACACCGCCGGGCAAGAAAAGCCGGCAGCCATGAAGTCTGGCGACCACGATCGAAAGGGACATCAATGACCGACTTCGGGAGCGACGCTGATTCCGGGGACGAAATCGATCGCGACGCCGAGGATCCTGGGGCTAAGTTCTGCTTCGTCCTCGCCAACTCCACCGAGCCATGCGACGCAGATCAAGCCGCCGAGGCGGTGTCCGAGATCCTCGGGCCAGAGTTTATCGCGGAAGTTGACGACGGCGGCGTGGTCGGCGTGACCTGTGGCAGCGAGACGATTGGCTTTCTCGCACTCATGCCCGCTCCGATTCCCGGTGGTGAGGCAGAGGACAACGCCGACGGCAATTTCCTTTGGCCGAACGGCCGCGAGGAGGCTGCGGCCCACCGGTCCCACGTCATCGTCACCGTGGCGGGCGGAAGCGACCCCGGGTCTCCCTTGGAGGCGGCGCTCATGCTCTCCAAGCTGTCGCTCGTTGCGCTGCGGCTCTACGAAGGTATCGGCGTGTACTGGGGGAGCGCCCGTGTGTGCAACTCCCGAGCCTTCTTCGAGGCTTCTTGCGAGGGCATGAGCGAGGGCCAGCTTCCCGTGCCGGTGTGGCTGCGGTTCCAGTTCGTCCGCGACGGCGACGGGACGAAGGGCCTTTATACGCTCGGCATGCCGCAGTTCGGCTTGATGGACGTTGAGGTCGAGCGGTTCGACGGCGATCCGGAGGACGTCTTCGGAATCGTTTGCGGAATGGCCCATTACCTGCTGCAGAGCGGCCCGGTCATTGCTGACGGCAACACGGTGGGCGGGACGCCCGAGGAGCAGATCATCGTCAGGCACCTGTCGAGTCGGGTCGACCCCGGCAGGACCGTCTACAAGATTCTCTTCGGCGGTTGATCGACTCGCTGAAACCAAGGAGTAAAGAATGGGCAAGTCGCGCCGAGGTTTGTTTTGTTGGATCCGATGCGGGTGGGGGTGGATCGGGTTGTCGACCGCTATCCTTACCGCCGCGGCGGTGCCCGCTCAGGATCCGCCCCCAGCGTCCGAAGCAGAGGCCGCGGCTGATGCGCACGACGAAGGCGACACCGGCGAGAGCGAGAGCATCGACGAGGCCGCCGATGCGAAGGCGTACACCGGCCCTTACCAGAGCCCCTACAAGCTTGCCTTCAAGGTGCCGCTCCACGAGCTTCTCTTCGATGCCAAGGGCCCGCGCGGGAGCGTGGCCGAGGAGAGCTCGGTGCCGCAGCACGAGTGGTATTCAGCGAAGGTGAAACAGAAGTGGGGATCGTGGGGGGTGCCGGTGCGCGTCTTCGATTGTCCGCCGCAGGTGGCGGGGAAGCCGGTGGAGTGGCGACGCGAGCGCGTCGTCGCCGCCGCGACGCGGTTCATCGGCTACGAGTATCAGCACCACCACGTTCCCGACTGGGATCCGCCGGCGGGGTGGCCGTGGCAGAAATGCTGCGCGGGCCGCAACGGCAAGGGGCTCGACTGCAGCAACTTCAGCGGCTGGAACTACAACTGGGCCCTCGGCGTCCATTTGAACACCGACATCCACAAGCAGGGCGCCCTCACGAAAGCGCCGTCAACGCACGGGGAACTGGTTGCCGAAACGATCCATCGCCCAGAGGGAAGCCCCGCCGAATGGTATGCGACGTTGTGCGAGAAGCTCGAGCCCGGCGACCTCCTCTACATCGGCAACACGCAGCGCACGAAGGTGACGCACGTCATCATGTGGGTGGGCCATTGTGCCGAGAGCCCCGATGGGGTGCCGCTGGTCATTGATTCGACCGGCGGCAAGATCAAGGATTCGAGTGGCCATGCGATCCCCTGCGGCATCCACCTCCGGCCGTTCGCAAAGGGGAGCTGGTACCACCACGCCTTCTCTCACGCCCACCGCTGGGTGAAGTGAGCGGAGGGAATCTATGACTGGTTTAAGGTGCCAGCCACCAAATCTGGGTAGGTTGCAGGCTTCTCCAATTTTGGTGGCTGGCACCTTTTCTCCTTTTCTTTCCCGAGAAGCCTTAAACTGCCATTCATGGAGACCATGCCCCCGGCGACCGACCCGACGAACGACACCGCCGCCGAGGCGGAGGCCGTCCAGTTGGAATGCATCCGGCGGATGTCGCCGCTGGAGCGCCTTCGGGCCGGATGTCGGATGTCAAACCGCGGCCGCCGCCTGGCCTTCGACGCAATCCGTGCACGGCATCCGGATGCCGACGAGACGGAAGTCCGCCTTCGTTATATCGAGCTCGCCTACGGGGCCGAACTCGCCGCCGACGTGCGGCTGTGGCTGCGGGATCGGGGGCGATGAGCGACACCGCCGACCTTCTCGCCGCCCTGACGCCGGTCGCGGCGGTGCTCGAGCGACTCGGCGTGCGGCATTATGTCGGTGGGAGTGTGGCGAGCTCCGTCCACGGGGCGATCCGATCGACGATGGACGTCGATCTCGTCTGTGAGCTTCGGTCTGACCAGATCGAGCCCTTTCTCGCGGCGTTTGGCGTCGACTTCTACGTCAGCCGGCCAGCGGTTCAGCAGGCCGTCGAGCGGAGGTCATGCTTCAACCTCATCCACCTTCCCACGGCGTATAAGGTGGACGTGTTCGTCAGCCGTGGCCGCCCCTTCGATCTCGCCGCGATGACGCGAGCCGTTCCCAGGACCCTTGCCGGGGATGAATCGTTGCTCGTACCGGTGGCCACCGCCGAGGACTCGATCGTCGCCAAGCTCGAGTGGTTTCGGCTCGGTGACGAGTCGTCGCAGCGGCAATGGGACGACGTCACGAGGCTCATGTCCCTCCGCGGCGAGACGCTCGATGTCGCTCACATGCATCGGATGGCAGAGTCGGTCGGCGTCTCGGATCTTCTTGCCCGACTGTTGGGGTCGCGGGGAAGTCGATCGTGATGGAAGCTGGGGCGGCGGGCGGGAGGAACGTGGCAGCCCCTGAATCTCACCCGAATGGAAAACGAACCGGCCCCGGGGCGGCGGGCGCTCCGGGGCCGGGATCGCTGTTGGGATTCAAGCCAGTTGCCAGGGCGGTGGTCAGCCGCGATTCCGGCTGCGAACACGCCGCTCGAGGAGGCCGAGCGAACCCGCCAGCAACGCGAAGGCACTGCCGAGGGAGTTCGGGTCGATCTCGGGCACCGGCGCACTGTTGAGCGTAAACCGCAACTGGCCGGTCAGCTCGCTGAAGGTGAGCAGTTGGCTCCCGAACAGAGCCGTCCACACGCCTCCCACACCTGAGAAGGTGAGTCCCC
>JBAWVV010000034.1:0-19281 GCA_037147115.1 Planctomycetia bacterium
GTGGCTCCGCTTGCCGGCAAGGCCGTCGCGACGGCAGGGGGCGGCCCCTCCTGAGCGAGCGGTTAAAGTTGTGGTTATTATTGCCATTTGTGGTATCTAAAGATTTTAAATGGTTTTTTTGGCCACGTTTAGCGTCTGGGAGATATCGCCGTGCGTGTCGAAGAGGCGATCGGTCGCTCGGAAGCGTTCCTCGCGTTCACGGAGCGGCTCTCCCGGGCGGCGGCCGTCGATCGGCCGGTGCTCCTGATTGGCGAGCGGGGCACGGGGAAGGAATTGGCCGCCGCCAAGCTCCACTACCTCTCGCGGCGGTGGGAGGGGCCGCTCGTGGCCCTCAACTGCGCGGCGCTCGCGCCGGCGCTGGTCGAGGCGGAGCTGTTCGGGCACGAACAGGGGGCGTTCACCGGGGCCACCCGGGAACGGGCAGGGAGATTCGAGGCGGCTGATGGCGGCACGCTCCTTCTCGACGAGATAGGACTTGTTCCGCTCGAAGCTCAGGAAAAGCTCCTCCGCGTGGTGGAGTACGGCACGTTCGAACGGGTGGGGAGCTCGCGGCCGATGCGGGTCGATGTCCGCATTGTTGCCGCCACGAACGCCGATCTCCCAGCGCTCGCCCGGGCCGGACGCTTCAAAGAGGATCTCCTCGACCGGTTGTCGTTCGAGGTCCTCCATGTGCCGCCGCTCCGCGAGCGGCGGGAAGACATCGCCATCCTCGCCGGGCATTTTGCCGGCCGGATGGGCCGCGAGATCGGGTTGGAGGCAACTGCTCAGTTCACGGTCGAGGCGATTGAGATGCTCGAGGCCCATCCCTGGCCGGGCAACATCCGCGAGCTCAAGAACGTCGTCGAGCGGGCGGTCCACCGGGCTGAAGGGGGGTCGGTTGGAGTCGGAGAGATCGACTTCGATCCCTTCCGACGCCCCGGTGAGGCCTACGCCGCGGCCATGGCGACCAAGCCCGCACCTGCGGTCGATCCGCCGGCGGTGACAGGCCGCGCGACGCTCCCTCACTCGCTGCCCGAGGCGGTCGCCAGGCTCGAGATCGAGGCCCTCAGGGGCGCCCTTCGGGCCACCCGTCACCACCAGCGGAAGGCGGCTGCCCTTCTCGGCCTCAGTTACCACCAGTTTCGCGGCCTCTACCGCAAGCACGCCGCGCAGTTGGAGGAGTGATCGCGGGCCAGCGTAATGGGGTTCAAAGCGTCAGGGCCGCCCCGGAACATGTCCGGGACGGCCCTGCGAGGATCCTGCCGTGGGGGCGCGGCGGCGTCAGCCGGCGCCAAGACGCTGCGCCAATTCCTCGAAGCGAGCGGCAAAGCGCTCGTGGGAGGTGTGGAGGTGCTCCCCCTGTGAGATGAACCGCATCCGGTCGTCGCGCCCCAGGCCGAGGTCGGCAAACACGCGTTCGAAGGGGCTACGGGCATGGGCGTAAACGATCAGCAGTTTGTGCTCGTCGAGCTGGACCTCGATCGGCCGCTCCGGATGGAGGACCGCGATCCCGGTGCAGCCGTCGTCGAGGAGGAGATTCTCGAAGTCCCACAGGACGCTCTCGAGCACCGTCCGCTCGACTCCCTCGCGGGTGACTTCGACGGGTGTGCCGCCGTCGCCATGGCTCGATTCAAGGACGACATCGACCGTGTCGCCGAGCGGTTCGAGGAGGCCGAGAAAGGCCTCGAAGAGATCCTCGCTCGAGACGGCGCCGACCAACGCCGGCAGCTTGGCGCCGCCCGAGGGATCGACGTAGGTGTCGAAGCGGTACCCGGCCTGTGGCACGACGTCGAGCTGCCAACTGGGGCGGACGGCGTCGGTGAGCGTGAAGCGGCCGTAACGACGGCGGGCGAGATGGGCCTCGAGCGTCGCGCGGTCGGGGGACGACCCATCGGCGATGGTCGGGGCACGGCGGCCGGTCTGGGTAGCGGCGAGGTAGTCGTCGAGGAAGCGCATGATGGGGGTGCAGAGGAGAAGTGCGGTGATGGGAGGACCGTCAGGGACTTCCCTCGGCGGTTCGCACAAACCTAGGCCACGCTGGCCCGCCGTGCGCCGCCGGCCCCCTCACGGCCGCGGATTCCCCGTGGCCCGGCGGCGGTCGTTGCCCTCCAGCCACACGACCCGCATAATCCGCGCTTCGCCACCACCAGGAGACGCCTCATGGACGGGAAAATCGTCGCCACCGGGATCACCTTCGACGACGTGCTGCTGGTTCCCCGGCACTCCAGCGTCGTCCCCGCCGAGGTCGATGTCGCCACCCGCCTGACGCGCGGGATCGCCCTCAAGATCCCGATCGTCAGCTCACCGATGGACACGGTGACGGAGAGCGAGATGGCGATCGCCCTGGCCCAGGAGGGGGGGCTGGGAGTGATCCACAAGAATCTCTCCGTCGAGCGCCAGGCGGAGGAGGTCGACAAGGTCAAGCGGAGCGCCAACGGGATCATCGTCGATCCCGTCACCCTCCCCCCCACCGCGACGGTGGCCCGGGCCCGCGACGTGATGGATCAGCACAACATCTCCGGGGTGCCGATCACCTCCGACGGGCGGAAACTCGTCGGCATCATCACCCGCCGCGATCTGCGGTTCCTCGAGAGCGGCGACACTCCGATCTCCGACATCATGACGTCGTCGGGGCTCGTCACGGCCACCGGGAATGTCACGCTCGACGAGGCCGAGAAGGTGCTGATGGCCAAGAAGGTGGAGAAGCTCCTCCTTGTTGATGCCAGGGGTCATCTCACCGGGCTGATCACGATCAAAGACATCGACATGATGAAACGCTTCCCCAACGCCTGCAAGGATCCGCAGGGGCGGCTGCGGGTCGGGGCGGCGATTGGTGTCTTCGATTTCGAGCGGGCCGAGAGCCTGATTGCCAAGGGGGTCGACGTCCTCATCGTCGACAGTGCCCATGGTCATTCCGACAACGTCATCGAGACCGTCGCGGCAATCAAGAAACGCTGGGCAATTGAGGTGGTTGCGGGGAACGTGGCAACCCGGGAAGGCTGTCGCGATCTCATCAAGGCTGGCGCGGATGGAGTCAAAGTTGGGATAGGTCCCGGGTCGATCTGTACCACACGGGTCATCTCCGGTGTCGGCGTTCCCCAGATCACGGCGGTCTGGGAAGCGGCGCAGGAGGCGGCCGGTGCCGGCGTGCCGGTGATCGCGGACGGAGGGATTCGCTACTCGGGAGACATCACCAAGGCGATCGCCGCTGGGGCCCATTGCTGCATGCTCGGCGGGTTGCTGGCGGGTGTGGCGGAAAGCCCAGGCCAGACGGTGCTCTACCAGGGGCGCACGTTCAAGGCCTACCGCGGCATGGGATCGCTCGGGGCGATGGTCCAAGGGTCGAGTGAACGCTACCGGCAGCGGTCGAGCGGGCGCGACGGTGACAAGTTGGTTCCGGAAGGGGTCGAGGGGCGCGTGCCCTTCAAGGGACCCTTGAGCGTGTTCGTCTATCAGCTCGTCGGCGGCCTGCGGGCCGGGATGGGCTATTGCGGCACGCGAACGATCGATGAACTGCGGCGCGATGCCCAGTTCATTCAGGTGTCGGCGGCCGCCGTGCGGGAAAGTCATCCACATGACATCGTCATCACCCAAGAAGCCCCAAATTACAGCGCTCAATCAAAGCAGGAGTGAGCGGCGCCCCGGACGGCTTGCCGTCGGCGGTCTCTGTGCCGCCCTCGTGGCCGGCACCGGGCTGCTCCTGGCCGGACGCGGCACCGGGCCGTCCGCCCCCGCCCCACCCTCTGCCTCGTCCTCGGCTCCACAGCCTGCCGAGGAATCCGAACTCGTGGTGTTCCCCGAGCGGCCGGAAATCGAGGCCCCTGCGGAGCTCCTCATGGCCGGGATCCTCCTCGTCTCCGGGGCGTCGAGCTCAGCCGCCGATGCACCGGCGGCCGAGATCGTCCTCGCCGCCGGTACGAGCCTGGAAGGAGTCGAAAATGACCGCGGGATCATCCTCGTCTCCGCCGGGTCTACGGAGACCGACGCGGTGATCGAACCAGCGATCGACCTTTCCGAGGTACCGGTGATCGCGCTGGCCGACGAACCGGCTGCTCCCAATCCCCTCCGCGACCGCGACCGGGGGCAGGCCGGCAGCCGTCTCCGTTCCCGCGATGCTGGGACGGCGCGGCGGGATGCTGCCCGGAAGGATCCCTGCGGCGAGGCGTCGAAGGCCTGCAGCGATGCCCTCCAGTTCCTCCGTGACGACGACATCGCCTCGATCGATCTCGACATCCGCGTCGGCGGCACGCCCGGCAACGACTACCCATGCGAGTGCCGTCTCGAGGGCGAAACCTTCCAACAGCGCCGCTTCGCCTCGACCACGATGACCTGGAAGGCGGCCGGCTACTGCCACAAGCCGCTCTACTTCGAGGATTGGGAACTGGAGCGCTACGGCCACTCCCGTGGCATGTTTCTCGATCCCTTCATCGCCGGAGCGCACTTCTTCGTGACCCTGCCGATCCTCCCCTACAAGGCCGGGATGCAGGCACCGTGGGAATGCGTTTATCCGCTCGGCTACTACCGCCCCGGCAGCTGCGCTCCCTGGACCGTCCCGGGGGTGCCTTACAGCCCACGTGGATTCGCCGTTCAGGCGGCCACAGTCACCGGCTTGGTCTTCCTTCTCCCCTGACGGCGGTGCCCGTCGTCGCGGAGGCGGCCCCGGCGGTGGGCACTACGGACCGGTTCGTACGGTGGCCAGGTACGCGTACCGGCGGGCAACCGATTCGATCCGGACATCGGCCCTGCCCGACCGACCGAGCTCGACGAGAGCCTGGTGGACCTCCGGCCATTCGGCGGCCTGATGCCCGAAGAACCAAGCCCTGAGGCCGGCGGCGAACGTCGTCGGCAGATCGCGCTGATCCCAGTGGTCGACGATGAGGATCACGCCCCCGGGGCTGAGGTTGGCCATCGCGGCCCGGAGGGCCTGCTGCCAGGCGGGCACCATCGACAGGCAGTAGGAAAAGAAGATGGTGTCGAATCGTTCCTCGCGTCCGAACATCCGCCGGGCATCGAGGTCCTCGGCCAGCCCCTGACGGAGGACGACCCCGGCTCGCCCTGGTTCGCGGCCGGCCGCGCGCCGGATGCTCCGCTCGGCCGTGGTCAGCATCGCGTGAGAGGCGTCGAGCCCGTAGAGCCGGCCCGGCTCGCGCCGCGCCGCAAGTCGGAGCAGGTTGCGGGCGGTGCCGCAACCGACCTCGAGGGTGGCGGTCGACGGACCGGTGATCACCCGGTCGAGGAGTTTGTCACATCCGAGGAGCGTGTAGCGCCGGGTGACGTCGTAGAGATGGCGGCCGTAGCGATACTTGCGGTCCATGGCCAGGGCCTGCGCCGCGATCCACGGGCCGGGATTGTTGGACGACGACTTCGGCCAGCCCCCAGGCGGCGGATCGGGACGGGAGCCGTCACGACCCGCCCGGCTCATGCCACCCCCGGTTTTCCGTCCTCGGCGGCGTCGGCAAAGCGATAGAGATGGAACATCCCGTAGATCGCCGACCGGTCTTGGAGATGGAGCCGGTGGGCCTCTTCCTGCTCGGAGACAAACTTCGCCCGCGTGGCGGGCTCGAGGGCCGTCTCCACCGGTGACTTTTCCCCGGCGGTCCTGAAGATCACTCTGGTGCCAGGGGCACCGACCTTGGCGACGTGATCCCACAGCTCCTCGATCACCGGCGGCGGCATCCAGTCCTGGCTGTCGAGGAAGATGAAGCTGTTGAGCGCGCCTTGCTTCTCCGTCCGGAGGTGGTCGGCGAGCGAGGCGACGTGGGTCTCGACGCGGCCGACCATCGACTTGATCGTCTCGTAGTTCTCCGGCTTGAGGTAGTCGGGGAGGGCCTTGCGCGCGTCGTGGTCGTACCGCCTGCCGAAGGCCTGCCAAGCGAAATAGTTGTCGTCGAGTGGGAATCCGCAGGCGAGACGGCGGACACGGTCGCGGTACATGTCGAACAGCTTCGAACCGTTGTTCTCCTGCTCCGCGAGCATGGCAGCGTGCTGGCTCGGAGGGATCCCGAGGCTGTACACCGCCACTGGCTGGCGGCCGAACCAGCGGACGATCCGATTCTGGAACAACGGATCGAAGAGCCCGTCGAAGATTTTTTCCTGCTCCGCGACGCTCTTGGCGGTGAGGAGCTTCGCCGGGTCGCGGCCGAGGGTCTTGGCGAGCCCGTGGACGACCCGGAAAAATTGCCCGAGCTTCGACTGTTCGTAGTAGCCGCGGCGGAAATAACTGATCCGCTTCGGCCCCACCGCCCGCCCGGGCCAGTCGCTCGTCTCCCAGAACGACCGGGTCATCGGGTCGAGGTGATTCCGCAGGTAGCGCTGGTAGTTGGTGACGTTTTCCGGGTGCTTGCCGTAGCCGAAGAACTTGTAGAAAGCGTCGTAGTCGGGGAGGTGCTCGAGGGCGGCGAGCTTCAGCCGCGTCACCGCCATGTGATTCGCGTTGAGGTCGACCGCGACGATCCGCTCCGGCCTGTGGATGAGGTAGTTGAGGACGTTGCAGCCGCCGCTGGAGATCGTCATGATCCGCGATCCCGGCCCCATGCGGAGGGCCTCGGCGTCGACGCGCGGATCCTCCCAGATCTGGTTGTAGACGAAGCCCTTGAACCAGAGGGTGAACATCCGCTCGAGCATCCCCCGCCGGCTCGTCGCCTTGTGGTGATGGACCGCCTTGCGGAGATGGGCCGTGGTCGCGGCGTGGGCCGCATCGGCTTGGGAGGAGGCGGGCCGGGCTGCGGAACGGGCCATGGTGATCGGGGCTCGCAGGGAAGGGGGAATCAAGCGGAAAATCGAGTGTACCGCACGCCGGGCTTGGCTGCGGAGGGCGGGCCACAAAACGCCCCTCCTGCCGAGGGGGCATAAGGGAGTGCGAGGGCCCAAGATTCGTGCCCCCGATGCCCGGCAACGCGGACGGCAGCCGGGCGCCGCCCGCTCGGGTCAGCGGTCGATGTTGGTCGGCACGGGCGGCCGCGACGGGGCCGGGGCCGACTGGTCGATCGCCCGGGTCAGTGACTCGGTCGTGGCGGTCAGGTCACGCCCGAGCGCACCGATCGCCTTCTCCGCGGTTACCAGTTCCCGGCGGACGGTGGAGAGCCGCGCTTCGAACGCCGCGGCGGTCCGCTCGGCGGCATCGACATCGCGGTTCCAGTGGTCGATATCGTCGTCAAGCTCGGCCTGTTCGGTTTTGCGCAGGGCGATCTCCTCATCCGTGCTCGCCTTGGCCCCGTTGAGGAGCCCGATCGAGGAGTCGATCGAACGCTTGTCATCCTCGAGGATCCGTCGCATCACCACCAGCCCGACGACCTCGAACGGCAACGCCTTGCCGTTGGATTGCAATTGCCCCGCGCCGCGGAGGGCGACATTGCCGTCGGCGAGCGGCCGCCGAAAGACCACCGAGGTGATCGTGGCGACCCCCTCCGCCTCGAGCCCCTTGGCGGTCTCGAGATCGAATTGGACCGTCCGCCCCGGCTCGAACTCGAGGGGTTCGCCCTGTGGCCGCTGAAACGAATGGGCCTGTTTGAACTCGACATTGGCCCAGTAGAGCCCGGGCGGGATCGACCAGGTCGACGTAAAGTCGGCACCGCGCTCGCGGAGCACCGCGACCTGATCGGCAGGGATCGAGGGGAGCACCTCCCCTGCCCGGAAGGCCGAGGTCGTCCCGTCGGGCCAGGTGTAGTCGAACGCCTTGTTGAACACGACGCGGGCCCACCGGACCCCGAGGGGGGGCGCTCGAGAGGCCATCGGGTCGGCGACCGGACGTGTCGCCCCCGGAGCAATTTCTCCATCGGCAGCCGCCGCGTCCTCCCCGTCGGTCGGCGCGGCGGTAGCCCCCGCCTCGGCGCCTGCGATCACGGTGTCGTGGAGCCGCAGTTCCTCGAGCTTCCCCTCGAGATGGCGGAGCATCGCCTCCGGGTCGCTCTTCCGCGGGCCGGCCGACCCATCGAGCTGCTCGGTGGAGGCCGCTGCGGCATCGCCAGCGGCGTCGCCCCCCGGCGGGGCGGGCACGGCGGTGCGGTAGAAGGCGATCGAGCGGTCGATCGGGAGATCCTCGTACACCGCCACCTGCCCGTCACGCGGTTGGGCGAGGGCCTTGAGATCGGCGGCATCGGGGACCGAGATGTTCGACACCTTGAAGACGTTCTTGTCGACGGCGTCGACGCGGTAGGCACCGAGGAACCGCCCCCCCTGCTCGATCGGCGTGGTGTCGAAGACGTAGAGCTCCGCACCGGGATTGATCGTGGTGCTTTCCAGGCCGGTGATCGTGATCGTGCCGGGGCGCCCCTCGGCCGGTGGCACGAAGTCTGCGTTTTCCCAGTGGCGACCGCGCCAGGTGTTGATCGTGTCACGGACGCGCGCCCACCGGTCACGCTCGTTCTCGAGCGTCGCGATGGGCTTGGAGGCCGGATCGGGTCGGAGCTTGCCGCCGGCCGGCACGAGGGCCTCCCGCTCGCGGGCGATCGCGGCCTCGTAGGAGGCGACGACCTTCCGCCACTGGCGCTCGCGCTGGCCGAGCATGCCGACGAGGAAGAACGCCCCTACCGACGTCAGCAGGATCAGCCAGGCGGCGACGATCGTCCCCCAGTTCCAGCCTTTGTGGCCGATCCCGAGGGCAATAGCCCCGACGAGAAACAGGAGGGCGAGGATGATTAGGGGGACCAGCAGCATGCGTCACCAGTCGCTCGGGCCCGTGGAGGGGGCCAGGCCGGCGGCCGTCCGGGGCATCGCACCACGGACATGAAGCGGGATTGGAGTATAGCCCCCGCCCCTCGTTCCCTCCTCGGTCTGTTTCGTTCCCCCGCCGCGGCTTTCTTGACACATTCGCCCCCCCGCGTCGCATCCGGTCGACCCGGCGGCGACGCGCGTCGCCCGGTGGCGACACGACCGGGGGGGGATCGCCGCGGCCGGATCGGGACAAAAAGGCTTTTTCTCCGGGAAAGGAGGGAAGTCCGAGATCCCGCTGGCCATCCGGCACCCCGGATGCACGGCATTCAAGGAAGAGCTTGCCCGACCCGTGCACCTTGCCCGAGAGGACTCCGATGCGCCGTTCCCCCAACCTGCCCGCCGCTTCCCCCCGTCGCCCGGCCGTGAAACCTGCCGCCGCCCGGAAAATCGGTGCCATCGACGATCCCGTCCGCCTCTATCTCCTCCAGATGGGTGGCATTCCACTCCTTACCCGGGCCACCGAGGTCTCCTCCGCCCAGCGGATCGAGTGGTGGCGGCGCAAGTTCCGCGACACCATGCTGGGCAACGACCTCGTGCTCGCCGGCGCGATCCAACTGCTCGAGAAGATCCAGGCCGGGCGGGTGCGGCTCGATCGGACGATCGAGGTCTCGGTGACCAACACGCAGGAGAAGAAGCGGGCCCTGCGCCGGCTCGGCCCCAACCTCGTCACGCTGCGGCGGATCGAGGAGGAGAAGAGGAAGCTCTTCCGGGTGGCGATGTCGAAGCGGACGCCGATGGAAATCCGCCGCGCGGCATGGCGCCGGCTCGTCCGTCTCCGCGGCAAGGCGGTGCGCCTCGTCGAGGAGATGAATCTCCGCATTCAAAAACTCACGCCCCTGCTCCGCGAGCTGCGGGCTGCCGGCCGGCGGATCGACGAAGCGACCGTCGAGATGACCGGCCCAATGGGGCGCGATCCGCAGGTCCGCGCTGACCTCCAGCGGCAGTGCCGTGGCCTCCTCCTCGCGTCGCGCGAGAGTCGCGTGACGCTGCGAAAGCGGCTGATCCTCCTCGATGATCTCCAGCAGAAGTACGACGCTGCGAAACGTGACCTCGCCGCCGGCAACCTCCGCCTCGTGGTGTCGATCGCGAAACGGTACCGCAACCGCGGGATGTCGTTCCTCGATCTCATCCAGGAGGGCAATTCGGGGCTGATGCGGGCGGTCGACAAGTTCGAGCATGCCCGCGGGTTCAAGTTCTCCACCTATGCCACCTGGTGGATCCGCCAGGCGATCACCCGTGCCATCGCCGACCAGAGCCGGACGATCCGCGTCCCTGTCCACATGATCGACACGATGACGAAGCTGCGGAACATCGCCCGCGAGCACCGTCAGCAGCACGGCCGGGAGGCGACGGTGGCCGAGCTCGCCGAACAGTCCGGCATGTCGGTCGAGGAGGCCACCTGCGTATGGCGGATGTCGCGCCAGCCGCTCTCGCTCGATCAGCCGGTCGGCGACGGCGACGAGGCCGGCTATGGTGACTTCCTCAAGGACCAGCGGGAGGAGGATCCGCTCCGCGGCCTTCATCAGCAGTCGCTCAAGGACTCGATCCGCACGGCCCTTGACGGCCTCTCCTACCGGGAGCGTGAGATCATCCGCCTCCGCTTCGGCCTCGCCGACGGCTACGCCTACACGCTCGAGGAGGTGGGGACAATCTTCAGCGTCACCCGGGAGCGCGTCCGGCAGATCGAAGCCAAGGCAGTCGAGAAGCTCCGCCAACCGGGCTTCAACCGGCATCTGGCCGGATTCGTAGCCGATGGCCAACTCGAACGGATCGGGCTCCTTCCTCCCGGCCGGGCGACGGGGCGCGGCGAGTCATCTCGGCCGGTCGACGACGGACTCCCGATCGCTCTGGGCATCCCCTTCGGCGCGGCGGTCGAGACCGGGGCGTTCGCCACCGGCGAGATGGAGACCGCCTGCCACTAACGACGGCGGACCGGTCGCCGATCCTGCTCAAAAAACCCTCCGGCCAGCAGCCGGAGGGGGTTCGCGGCGGGCCGGCTGGGTGGAGCGCGCCACCCAGCCGGCTGCCTGCGGAATTGGCCGGCCGACGGTCAGGCCTTCGCCTCGTCGAGCGCCTGTTGGAGGCGCGGCTTCTGCTGCACCCCCATGAACTGCTGCACGAGTTTTCCCCCCTTGAAGATCATCAGGGCGGGGATGCTCGAGACGTTGTAGGCCATGGCCGTCTCGCCGTTTTCGTCGACGTTTACCTTGCCGACCTTGAACGTCCCCACGTTCTCTTTGGCGAGCTCCTCGATTGTCGGGCCGATCAGCCGGCAGGGGCCGCACCACGGCGCCCAGAAATCGACCAGGACCGGCACGTCGGAATCGAGCACTTCCCGCTGGAAGTTCTCGTCGGTGAACTCAAGGGCATCTCCTGCCATCGCAAAAGGCTCCTTCATTTTGGCGGGGGTGGGCGTCATGATGTCGGGACGGCCTCCGTACGGCCGGGACATCACCACCACCAGTATACCGGTCTCCAACCTCGGGCAATTGCTTGGTCGCTTCCCCACACAACCCCGCCCATCGGATTTCGCTCCAGGGGGCGTGGGAGCCGCCGTCGGCCGGCTCGTCCGGCTGGGGGCGGTCGTTCGGTCGCCCCGGCGATCTCCCGTCCGGGGAGCGGATCGACCTGGTGATTGTCGCCCCGCGACCGGTGCTGGAGTCGGTGACGCTCAACGCGCGACCGGTCGTCTGGACCGAGATTTCAGTCGCCGGGCCCGGGGTGGTCTGCGGGCGTCACGACGTCACGACGGTGCTTGCCCGCAGGAACAACCTCCTGCTCCGCGCCACAGCCCCCGGCGGGGAGCCAACCAGCGGTATTCGCGGCCCGCTTCCCGACGGCGTGGCGCTGGTGTGGCTGGAGATCCAGGGGGCTTCTGGTCCGGATCATCCTTGACCGCGGGCCGGGCGATCGCTACGACACGCGTGTGGAGTGAAGGCACCGAGCCCGAGGGACGATTCCCCGGCCGGCATTCGCTCCGCACCACAGCAAGGAACTCCCCCGATGTCCGTGATCCGTGTCGGTTCCAATAGCAAGTACGCCAACGGCTGGAGCAACATCTTCGCCACTGCGAAGGCCTCCGCCGGGAAGGCTGGCCCGAAGGCTGCGAAGAAGACAGCCAAGAAGGTGTCGAAGAAGGCCGCAAAGAAGAAGGCCGCCGCCGGCAAGAAACGCTGAACTCGCGTCGGCCTTCGTCGCGGATGGTGGGCAGGGCCGGTTCGCCGCGCGGCTCGGTTCCCGGCCTTCCCGTGCTCAGCAGAGCCGGGGTTGGCGTCGGGCGACCGAGCGGCGTGTGGCGGATCACCCGCCCGACGGTGTTCCCAAGGCTCGCGCCCGATCGGCGGCCGCGACGACCGCATCGATGAGCGCCCCGCGCACGGCGCGCTGCTCGAGGATCGCCAACCCGGCGATCGTCGTGCCCCCCGGGCTGGCGACGCGGTCCTTGACCTGGGCCGGGTGTTCGCCGGTCTGCTCGATGAGGGCCGCGGTACCGGCGACGGTCTGGACGGCGAGCGCCTGGGCCAAGCTCCGCGGCAGCCCCGCCTTCACGCCGCCATCGGCGAGGGCTTCGCAGAGCAGGGCCACGAATCCGGGCCCCGAGCCGGACAGCCCCGTGACGGCATCGAGGAGGTGTTCGTCGACTTCGTGAACGCTCCCCACGGCAGCCAGGAGGGCCGTGGCGGCCCGCGCGGCCTCCTCCGGCACCTCTGGGGCCCGACAGAGGACCGAAACCCCCTTCCCAACCAGACAGGGCGTGTTCGGCATGACGCGGATGATTCGCGGCGTCCCGAACCAGGCCGAGAGCGTCGCCACCGGGACGCCGGCCACGATCGAGACAACCGTCGCCCCGGCCCCGATGGCGGGGGCGCACTCGCGGGCTGCTGCGGCGGCCTGTTGCGGCTTGACGGCCAGAAAGACCAAGGCCGCCCCCTTCACCGCCTCGGCCGAGGAGGGCGCGAGGCGGATTCCCGGTAGGCGAGCGAGGAGACGGTCGCGTGCGGCAGCGACCGGGTCGTGGACGGTGATCTCCGACGGCGACACAAGTCCGGCCTGACAGAAGCCCGCGGCAAGGGCCAGCGCCATCTGCCCCCCCCCCACCATCGCGATTGGCCCGATCGGGGCGTCGCCGGTCGCACGGGTCACACCGGTCATCGGACAGCCTCCACCGGCGCGACCGCGGGAAGATCGCGATCGATGGCATCGAGATCGAGGCGCGATACCCAAAGCTGGCTGGCCGAGCGTTCCCCGTCGCGGCTGGCCGTCCACATCAGGAGCGCTCCGTCGGGGGAGAAGACCGGCAGGACATCGGCCCCGGGGTGATCGGTGATCCGCAGCGGTTCACCGGTCCGGAACGTTCCTGCCGCGGGATCGGCTTCGTACCGGGCCACCCACAGGTCGTAGTTGGGGCGCTGGGTCGGGTCGCTGTGATCGGCCCCGGTCCAGATCAGCCACGGCTTCGTCGGATGCCAAAAGGGAGCCCAGTGGACCCCCTTGCCGGCGGTGATCGCCGTGTCGCCGCTGCCATCGGCTTTCATGACGTGGATCTGGAGCATGTCCTTCTCGACGCGGTCGGAGCGGTAGCAGATCCAGTGGCCGTCAGGGGAGAAGAACGGCCCGCCATCGTAGCCCGGTGCGTTCGTCAGTTGCCGGACGTTGCCCCCGTCGTCGCCATCGGCGACGTAAATGTCGGCGTCGCCGTCGCGGTCGCTGACAAACAGCAAACGGATCCCGTCGGCGGACCAGGAACACTCGGCGTCATAGCCGGGGCTGGTGGTGAGTTGCTGCAGGTCCGATCCATCGGGACGGGAAGTGAAGAGGTCCATGTGGGGGTCGAAATCCCACTGGTAACGGCGGCGGCGGCCCGTGCGGGCGTCCTCCTCGGCCTGGGCTTTGGCATCGGCCTCGGTCTTGTCGATGGCCGGATCGGGGTGGCTGGAGGCGAACAGAAGCCGCGTGCCATCGGGGGAGAACCAACTGCAGGTCGTCCGCCCGCGCCCCGGGCTGACCCGCGTGGGGGGAGTCGGCCGCGGCGCGGCTCCGTCGAAGGATTGCACGTAGATCTGGTAAAACGGAGTGCCAGCCGGCACCCCCTGGTAGCAGATGTGGCGGCCGTCAGGGGCGAAGTATCCCTCCCCAGCTTTCGAGAGGCCTTCGGTGACCTTGACCGGAGGGGCGAGATACCGGGCTTCGAGTTCCCGGGATGGCAGCTGTGAAGCTGGCTGGAGGGAATCCTCCGCGGCGGCCTTGGTAGCCGGTGACCAAATCGCCGGTGACCAAATTGCCATGGGCCAGGTCGCCGGGGACCCAATGAAGAGCAACGGGGCGACGACGGCGAGCGTTGCCGCCCGGCCCAGGAGCCGGCAGGAACTGGAGAGGTTGAAGGTTTTTCTCATGGGTAGCAGTATACGTTCTGCCATCCATCCACGCGCCCCGGGAGGTCCACCATGAAGATCTATACGAAGACCGGTGATGCAGGCGAAACCGGCCTGTTCGGAGGTCCCCGGGTGCGGAAGGACCATTTGCGCATCGAGGCGTTCGGCACTGTCGACGAATTGAACAGTCATCTGGGGCTCCTCCGCACCATCCCCGGAAGCGGGGCGATCGACGAGTTTCTGCGCCGGATCCAATGCGATCTCTTCGAACTCGGGGCCCAACTCGCCACGCCGGGGGATGCCGTCGAGCGGATCACCGCGGCGCATGTCGAGACCCTCGAGGAGGCGATCGACCGCCACGACGCCGGACTCCCGGCGCTGTCGTCGTTCATCCTCCCCACCGGGACGCCGCTGGCCGCGGCGATGCACGTCGCCCGGACCGTCTGTCGGCGGGCCGAGCGGCGCGTTGTCCAACTCGGGGCGATGCCGGATGCGAAGATCCCGGTCAACGCGATCGAATACCTCAACCGGCTCGGCGATCTCCTCTTCGTCCTTGCCCGCCACGCCAACCACCAGGAACGGATCGCCGACGATCCCTGGCATCCGAGTCGGCCGTGAGCATCCCGCCCGCCAGAAATGGCGAACTGCGCTGGGAGTCAAACACCGGCGGGGCCGACGGCTTTCGTCCCCTGGTCATCCGCGGACGCGCGAGCTTGGCGGCGCTTCGGGAGCGGGTGGCGGCGGAACGGGCCGCCGGCACGCCGCCGCGGTCAATCGCCCGCATCGCCTCCGACCTCACCGATCGGATCGTGCTCGATGTCTGGACGGCGGTGATTGATGATCTGCGGGCCGCTGCCGAGGCGAAACGTGGCTCCCTCGAGCAACTCGTCCTCGTGGCCCACGGCGGATACGGTCGGAGGTGTCAGGCCCCCTACTCCGACATCGATCTGATGCTCCTCCACTCTCCCTCGTTGGTCTCGGCCGACACGAGCGTGGCCGCGGTGGCCCGGAGGCTCCTCCAGGATCTGTTCGATATCGGGTTGGAGGTTGGGCAGAGCGTGCGAACGGTGGCGGAGGCGATCCGCCTGGCCCGCTCCGATGCGACGGTGTACACCACGCTCATCGAGGCCCGCCTCCTCGCCGGCCCAGCTGGCCCGGACGAGCCATTCGATCGGCTCACCCGGGATCTCGCCGGGATCGCCCGCCGCGGCCCCGAGCGCCTGGTGGCCAGGCTGTGCGAAGCCCGTGCGCAAGAAGCCTCCCGCTACGGCGAGTCGACGGCGCTCCTCGAGCCGAACGTGAAGCGGTCGCCCGGGGGGCTCCGCGATCTCCAGTTCATCCACTGGCTCGGGTATGTGGCGCACGGCACGGCTGACGCTGCGGCGCTCGCCACCGCGGGCTTGCTCTCCCCCCGCGACGCAGCGGTGCTCGCCGCGGCCGCCGACCACCTCCATGGCGTCCGGATCGATCTCCACCTCGCTGCCGGCCGCCCGGCCGACGATCTCACACGGCAGGAGCAGCAGCGTCTCGCGGAGGCACGCGGCATCGCCGCCGCTCCGGGGCTCCTCCCCGTCGAGATCTTCATGCGGGAGTATTTCCGGCACACCCGGGAAGTCGTCCGGGTCGTGGAGACCGTCAAGGCCCGGACGCTCCGCCGGCCGCGGCGCTCCTCCTGGGTGACAGGACTCCTCGGCCACCGCGTCGAGGACCGCTACCTCGTCGGGCCGACGACGGTCGCGGTCCTGCCGGCCCACCGGGGGGAGGTCGCCGCGAGTCTGGCGGCGGTGCTCCGCCTCCTCGAACTCTCCCAGACCTACGGGTGGCCGGTCGATGACGACTCCTGGGACGCGATCCGCGTCTCGGTCGGGGCCGCGCGGGGCGCCGACGCCGACGCTTCGCCCCTCACCGTCGACGTCTGCAGGGGGTTCCTCGCCCTCTTCGATCGCCCCGAGCGGCTCGGCTCCTCCCTCCGCCGTCTCCACGACATCGGGCTCCTCGAGCGGATTCTTCCCGAGTTTTCCCACGCCCGCGATCTCCTCCAATTCAACAACTATCACAAATACACCGTCGATGAACATTCGATCCGCGCGGTGGAGGCGGCGGTCGCCCACGGCGCCTCGAAGGGGTGGATGGCCGACCTGTGGAGGCATGTCGGGCGGCGGCATCTGCTCCTCCTGGCGCTCCTCATCCACGACCTCGGAAAGGGCTACGAGGAAGACCACAGCGAGGTCGGCCGACGGATCGCCGATTCGATCGCCGTCCGGCTCCGTCTCCCCAGGGACGAGGCCGGGATCCTGGCCTTCCTTGTCCATAAGCACCTCGTCATGGCACACCTCGCCTTCCGGCGGGATTCGAGCGACCCAGCGCTCGTCATCCGCTTCGCCTACGAGGTCGGTTCGCCGGAGGTCCTCTCGATGCTCACGCTCCTGACGGCCGCGGACGTCGCTGCGGTCGGGCCCGGGGTGTGGACGGAGTGGAAGTCGGATCTCCTCGCCGATCTCCAAGCAAGGACCCTCGGCGTCCTCGACGGCGAGGGGGTGGCAGCATCGTCGGGGCCGCTCCGCCGTGGCCTCGAGAGCCTGCTGGAGGAATGGGAGCCGGATGATCCGGTCGTGCGGATCGGGCGGCAGCTCCCGGCGTCGATGCTCCGCGACCTGCCGCCGGCGCGGATCCTCGAGGAATTGGTGCAACTCGCCCGCCTTCCGGCCGACGGGATCTTCGTCGCCAGCCGCTGGCAGGCCGACACCTCGACGGTGGCGGTGACGGTGGGAACGAGGGAGAGCGTGGCGCCGGGAGTGTTCCACCGCGTCACCGGGGCGTTGACGAGCCAGCGACTCGAGATCCTCGCCGCCGGCATCCACACCCTCGACGATGGCCTCGTCATCGACCACTTCACCGTTCTCGACCCCGACTTCACCGGAGCCCCGCCCCCCGACCGCTTTGCCGACATCGCTGCCGCGATCCGTGCGGGGATCCGGGCCGACCGAGCGCCGACCTTCACCCCGCGGCTCAATCCCCTCGCCCCGCGCTCCGACCCGGCGCTGCGCCATCCCGTCCGGGTGGCGATCGACAACGTCAGTTCGGAGACCTCAACGATCGTCGAGGTCTTCGCCACCGATGCCCCCGGCCTCCTCTATCGGATCGCCCGCACACTGTTCGACGCTGGAATGTCGGTGCGCTCGGCGAAGGTCGGCACGTACCTCGACCAGGTGGTCGACGGGTTCCACGTCACCGATCTGGAGGGGGCCAAGATCGACGACGTCGAGCGGCTGGAGCGGCTGCGGATGACCCTCGAGAAGGTGCTGGCTCCGGCGAGCAGGCACTGAAGCTTCGGGCCCGGGCACCGCGCCGCCCGCGTCATTCGTAGGAGAAGACCCCCATCGCCCCGGCATACGTGCGCTGGGCCCGGCGCAAGTCGAGGTTCAGGGCGTCGTCCGCCCCGGCCATCGACTCGAATATCTTGCCTGCCTTCTGGAGCTTCTGCGGCGGCGGGAGGACCAGATTGCGGACCGTCTCGAGGAACGGCGTCGAGAAGTCGTCGAACAATTGCGCCCGGGCCTTGAACACCCTCCGGCAGGCGATCATCAACGACTCGGCCTCCGTCTCCTTGGGCACCGGCCACGCCTCCGATTCCGCTTGGATCGCGCGGGTCTCAGCCTTCAGCTTCTCCAGTCCCGCGGCGACATCGTCGTCGGTGGTGGTCGTCGATTCCTGGAGCCGGGCGGAAACGATGTCGGTGAATTTCTTCCGCGCGATCGACTGCCGACGGTTCGCTTTCGCGATCGCCTCGAGGAGCTGCTTCGCTGCGGTCCGTTTCGGGGAGGCGCACCCGGCGGCGAGGAGCGTCGCAACACCGGCGGCCAATCCCCCCAGCAGCAGCGAGCGCCTGGGAAGCCGGTTCGACCCGGGAAGCCGGTTCGATGCCGTGGGTCGGCGCTGCGATCGGGGGCAACGATGCCAACTCGCTTCCAAGACCTTCGTATGCATGCTCGGAAGTCCCCAAACGCGCTGGCTCAATATCCTGGCAGCCTAACGGAACCCGACGCCCTGGCAATTCCCATCACTTGGCGGGGGCTTTTCCGCCGAGCCTTTCCCGGATCGTAGCGTCGTCGAGCCCGTCGATTTCGAAGGTTTTCAGCGGACTTGAATCCCCCTTCGCAAGCGAGACGGTCGTCGCGTCGACGCCGAGCGCAGCGGCCAGCACCCTGGCCACCGCGGCGTTGGCGCGCCCTTGTTCCGGCGGTTGCCGGACACGGATCTTGAGGCGGTCTCCGAGCCACCCCGATACCCCCTCCCGGGAAGCCCCAGGAACCACCTTCACGTCGAGTCGGGCCATGGTGGGGAATCCTCGCCGGGACGCGCCAGGATCGATCAGAGGTAGGTGTTGATGAGGTTCTCGAAGAGCTCCTGCCGGCCGCTCGTGCAGGGGGCGGCGTCCCCCTGAGCGAGCATCTCTTTCTCGAGCGACTCGAAGCTCTCGCTCCCGGCCTCGATCCGCCGCCCCAGGGGCCCCGACCAGCTCGCATAGCGATCGTCGACGAGCTTCTTGAGGGCGCCGTCGGCCCGGATCGCCGCGGCGATCTTCAGCCCCCGCGCGAAGGCATCCATCCCGCCGACGTGGGCGTGAAAGAGGTCGATCGGCTCAAAACTCTCCCGCCGCACCTTGGCATCGAAGTTGACGCCTCCGGGATTCAGACCGCCGTACTTGAGGATCGTGAGCATGATCCTCGTCGTCAGGTAGATGTCGGTGGGGAATTGGTCGGTGTCCCAGCCGACGAGCGTGTCGCCGGTGTTGGCGTCGATCGATCCGAGGTAGCCCTGCATGCCGGCGACCTCGAGCTCGTGCTGCATCTCGTGGCCAGCGAGCGTGGCATGGTTGGTCTCGATGTTCATCTTCACGTGATCAGTCAGGCCGTACGTCTGGAGAAAGTTGATGCAGGTGGCGCAGTCGTAGTCGTACTGGTGCTTGGTCGGTTCGCGCGGCTTCGGCTCGAAGTAGAACTGCCCGGTGAAGCCGATCTTCCGGGCATGATCGACAGCCATGTGCATGAACTTGGCGAGGTGGTCGATCTCGCGCTTCATGTCGGTGTTCCACAGGCACTGGTAGCCTTCCCGACCGCCCCAGAACGTGTAGCCCGCCCCGCCGAGGGCATGGGTGGTCTCAAGGGCCTTCTTCACCTGCGCCGCCGCGTAGGCGAAGACCTCGGCGTTGCAACTG
>JBAWVV010000035.1:0-18636 GCA_037147115.1 Planctomycetia bacterium
GTCGTCTCGCTCGACGCTCCCCCCGCTCGAACGCCCTGGGGGGCGTGGGCCCTGGCCGGGTCGGCGCTGCTACTCCTGGCCTTCCTTGCAGCGCTGCTGGCTCAATCGGCTGGCTTGTTCCGCGCCGCGCCGCGCCCCAGGGAGGCGGTCGCCCGTCTCGACGGCGGGCAACTCCCCGCCCCTCCCGGGCCGATCGGGGACGCGGCGGCCGAGCCCGCCGCCGCGGAGGACGTGGCCCCGCCCGCCGCCGCCGCGATCGGCGCTGCTGGGGGAGCGCCGCGTGGCCTGGCGGAGCTCCTCGCCGCCGCCGATGCCGACCCGATTCCCCCCGTCGGCCCGGCTGACGGTACATCAGCCGGCGACACCGACACGGTGGACGGCGCAGCCCCGACTTTCGAGGCGACGCTCGGGCCCGAAGACTTTGCCGAAGCCGATCCCGGACCGGAAGCCGAGGCGACGATGCCCGACCCGGGGCCGAGGAAGGTGCGGGCAGGCGAAGCCCTGGCGATCGCCGCTGGAGTCCGTCCGCGAAAGCCCACCAACCCGCCGCCGCGGGGCGGGGGAGGAGAGGGAATCGCGGCGAAGGACGGAGGGGACGATCTCGCCGCCGCGGTCGGCCTCGAAGGGGACGGTGGGACCGCGGCGGAGAGCCTCGGGTTTGTCGCCGCCGATGGCCTCCTGCTGCGGGCTGTGGCCGCGGGGGACCGGGTGTGGTGGGTGCCGATCGGCGTTGGCACGCCGCTGCATGCGGGGGAGACGCTCATCGTCCCTCCCGGCATGCAGCCCGAGATCAACCTCGCCGGTGTGTCGCTCCGCGTCCTGCCCAGATCGTTGATCACGCTCGAGACCGCCGCCGACGGTACGCCCCGGGTCGGGGTGGTGGAGGGGCGCGTCGTCGCCCGGGCCGCCCGGGGAGAGACGCGGCTGGGAATCGTCGCCGGCGGGATCGCCGGAACGGTCACCGCCGGGCTGGACGGCGCGGTGACGGTCGAGCGGGCCGCGGTCTGGAGTCCGGGGCTCGGTGAGGTGCCGGTGGTCTCCGAAGTGATCGCCGTGGGGCGACTTGTCCGCTGGATTCCTGACGCCGACGGGGCGGCGATCGACCTTCCGGCCCGAGGGGGATTGCGGTGGGAATCGACCGCGCCGCAGCAGATGGCCCCCCTTCCTCCCGGCCGGGTGCCCCCGTGGGGGATCGGTGGGGAGCGGATCGATCCACTCGCGCGAAATGCCGCCGAGACGTTCACCGCCCGGCTCGCGGCCCTGCCGCCGGAGAGCGATCCCGCTGCCGGGCTCGACGACGTAACGCTCGCCCTGGCGATCGATCGGCGGGTCGAGAACCGGGTCTTCGCGGCCACCCTCCTCGCTCTCGAGGGGAGCTACGAGGTGGCCGTCGAAGTCCTCTGTGCGGAGGGGCCAGGCAAGCGCCTCGAGGGGCGTCAATGGCAGAGCCTCGAGGCGGCTACCATCCCCCTCGCCCTCGCCCGGGGGGTGGAGTCGGCGGCCCGGCTCCGCAAGGCCTGGGAGGATCGCGGACCCCCCGGCCGGGCGGAGCTCCTGATGGCGATGGCTCGCGGCCCCGAAGATCCCGACCTCGCCGCGGGTGCCGGCGCGACCCTCGTCGAGGCGCTGGACTCCACCGAGCTCGTCGTTCGTCGGTATGCCCTCAAGAATCTCGTCGACATCGTCGAGCCGTCGGTTTTTGATCGGGCCCGCTTCCGGCCCGATGCCCCCGAAGAGGCTCGCCGCGACGGCGTTGCCTGGTGGCGATCCCTCCATGAAAAAGGACTCGTCAGGCGGAGTCGCTGACCGGGATCGCCCCCGCTGCGCGGCCCGGCGCGGGGGCTATCGGGGGGCCGCGGGTTGGAAAGATGCCTAGCGGGGCCGTCTGCCGGCCGAGGTTTGTCGAAGCCTCACGGCCAGTGGTATGCTCTTTCGAGGCGGTGAGTCGGCCGTTCCAGGCCTGCCATGAGGCGGGCATCCCCCGTTGGTTTGGAAGGACATTCCGGGTGCAGACGAAACTCTCGGTACGGCATGGTCAACTCAGCCCGGCCACCCAGTCGAAGATCACCGCGAAGGTAGCGAGGCTGAAGCGCTACTTCGACGGCCTGACGGCCCTCAACGTCACCGTCGACCTGCAAAATCCGGCGCTCCCGGCCGTTGAGATCGTCGCTTCGGCGGAGCACTTCCACCAGATGGTCAGCCATGAGGTTTCCGGGCATCTGTGGCGGAGCGTCGATGGCGCCGTTCAGAAGCTTGAGCAGCAACTCCGCAAGCACAAGGAAAAGTCCCGGGACCACAAGCACGTCCAGTCATCGAGAAAAGTCTGATTCCCGGCGTGGCTCTCTCGTGAACGCCCCGGCGGCTCGGGGGCGCACGGGGTGGCCGCGAAGCAGGCGGGGCCGGGCGGCCCCGGGTGCGAAGACCACGGATCCGAGCCCCAGCGGGCGGGGTCCGGATCGGGAATCCCCACGAGAAACCACAGCATGAAGTTTTCCGATTTCGTCGCGACAGATGCGATCCGCTCCCACGTCGATTCGTCGACGAAGGAGGGGGTGATTCGGGAGATGGCGACGGCGCTGGTCGAGGCCGGCCGGATCCCCGCCTCCGACCTCGAAAGCATCGTCAAGGCGATTCTGAAACGCGAGGATCTGGGGACGACCGGCATTGGGCGCGGAGTGGCGGTGCCGCACACGAAGCACCCCAGTGTCGATCGGCTGGTGGGAACGGTGGCGGTGAGTCAGGAGGGCATCGACTTCGACAGCCTCGACGGCGATCCGGTCCATCTTTTCTTCCTCCTCGTCTCCCCTCCCGATCAGCCCGGTCAGCATCTGCGGGCGCTTGAGAATATCTCCCGGCAACTACGCGACGATGCGTTCTGCCGGGAATTGAAGGCGGCAAAGGCTCCGGCTGACATCCAGCATTTGCTGGAGGCGGCCGACAACCATGGCATGGTCTCTTGACGGAGACGGTGGCTTTCGATGCAGCAGGTGGTCTCCCGGGATGTCGTGGTGGGATTGAAGCAGGGGCTCCATGCTCGGCCTGCAGATATGCTCGCGCGCGAGGCGCGGAAGTGGCAATCGAGGATCGAACTTGTTTCGATGTCGCAGCGGGTCGACGGCAAGAGCATCCTCGAGGTGCTGACGCTTGCCGCCGAAGAGGGGACGAGGCTGGTGGTGGAGGTCACTGGGCCTGATGCCACCGACGCGCTCGCCGCGATCGTGCGTCTTTTCGACGGTAATTTTCATGACAACGACGAGACGGCCGTGAACGCCGCCGGGCGGACCACGACGCCGTGAGATGAACTGACTTTGTCCGTCGGCCCCGGGGGCCGACGGAAGACCGACTCCGACACAACCAAGGAGCCGCGACCATTTGCCTGGCGCGAATCGGGAGGGGGATTTGATCGCAGCCATTCGGCCGTGCGATCTCCCCGAAACCGTTTCCGCGCCGGCGGGCTGGTTGCGCCCCATGCTCAAACTCCAGGGAATCGCCGTTTCACCCGGCGTCACGATCGGCGAGGCGCTCGTCCTCGACAGCGAGGGATTTCGTATCCCGCGCCGGTTCGTGGCCCGCAGTGCCGTCGACACCGAGCTCGAACGGCTCGCCACCGCCGTCGCTGAGACCAGCCGGGAAATTGAGCGCAACCGCGACGCCATCCAGGCCGAGCTCGGTGGCCAGTACGCCGCCATCTTCGCCGCCCATCTGGCGATGCTCCACGACGCCAAGCTCCAGGCGGAGCTGACCAGCGCCGTCCGCGATAAGAACTTCTGGCCCGAATACGCCGTCAGCCGGACGCTCCGCCGCTACGCGAAGGTGTTCCAGAACCTCGACAACCACATCGCGCAGCGCGCCCACGACATCTACGACATCGAGAAGAGCCTGCTGCGGAACCTCCTCGGCCAGCGGCGGGAGACGCTCGCGGCGATCTCGCAGCCGGTGATCATCCTCGCCCACAACCTCACTCCCAGCGAGACGGCGAACCTCGACCGCCGGTTTGTCCAGGGCTTCGCCACCGAGCTCGGCGGCCCGGGCAGCCACACGGCAATCGTCGCTGAGGGGCTCGAGATCCCGGCCGTCGTTGGCCTCGGGCCGTTCCTCGCCGATGTCTCCGGCGGCGAGCCGGTGATCCTCGACGGCAACCAGGGGGTCGTGATCCTCCAGCCCGACGAGGAGACGATCGCTCGCTACCGTCTCGAGGTGGAGACGGCCCGGACCGTCGCCGCCCGCCTCGACGGCCTCCGCGATCTCCCCGCCGAGACGACCGACGGCGTCCGCATCCAGGTGACGGGAAATATCGAGTTTCCCAGCGAGGTCGAGCAGTGCCTCTCCCGCGGTTGTGACGGCATCGGCCTCTACCGCACCGAATTCCTCTATCTGACGAGCCCCCGCGAGCCGACCGAGGAGGATCACTTTGCCGCCTACAGCGAGGTGGTCCGCTCGATCAAGGACAAGCCGGTGGTGATCCGCACGCTCGATCTCGGCGCCGACAAGATGCGCACCGAGAAGACGCCCGAGGAGGAGCGCAATCCCTGCCTCGGCCTGCGAAGCATCCGGCTATCGCTGCGGCAGCTGCCGATGTTTCGCACGCAATTGCGCGCCATCCTCCGCGCCAGTGCCATCGGCGACGTCCGCATCCTCTTTCCGCTCGTCTCCACGATCGTCGAACTGCGGCAGGCGCGGATGGTGCTCGCGGATGTCATGGAGGATCTGGCGGAGCACGGCATCGCGTTCAATCCAAAGATGCCGGTGGGGATGATGGTCGAGACGCCGGCGGCGGTGATCATGCTCGATGCCTTCATCCGGGAGGTCGACTTCGTGTCGATCGGCACCAACGACCTGATCCAGTACACGCTGGCGGTCGATCGGGGCAACAAGGAGGTGGCAGATCTTTACAACGCGTGCGATCCGTCGGTGCTGCGACAGTTGCGGCGCTCGCTGGACGTGGCGCGGGAGGCCGGCGTGCCGGCCAACGTTTGCGGACAGATGAGCGGCAGCGTGATGTACACGCAGCTCCTTCTGGGACTCGGCCTGCGCCAGATGAGCGTACCGGCCAGCGCGATCCCGGAAATTAAGCAGGTGTGCCGAAGTGTTTCGGTCGCCGAGTGCCGCGGAATTGCCGAGCGGGCGCTGGCCATGGACAGCGCCCGTGAGGTGAAGGCCTTCTTGCGCGACCAAATGCGTCGCCTGCTCTCCGAGTCGGTCGCCTAATGGCAACCGCCGCCCTGCGGGGCGGGAGGGTGAGGAAAGGAAACCAGGATTCATGAAACAGGAAATGCTGATCAACGTGTCGCAACCGGAGGAATGCCGGATCGCGATCATGGAGGACGGAGTCCTCGAGGAGCTCTACGTCGAGCGAACCAGCCAGGACAACCACGTCGGCAACATCTACAAGGGGCGGATTGTCAACATCGAGCCGAGCATCCAGGCGGCGTTTGTTGACTTCGGAGTCGGCCGCAACGGCTTCCTCCATATCAGCGACGTCGAGCCGCAGTATTACCGGCAGGGGGGGCTCGATCCCGACAAGGCCTTCGAGGTGCCCGAGCCGGCCAGCAAGGTCGTCGAGGGGGCCGAGGGGGCCGACGGAGATGCCGCCGCCCGTGCCCGCCGCCGCCCGCGCCTCGGCGACCGGCCGCGCGTCAAGCCGCCGATCCAGGATGTCCTGCGGCGTGGTGACGAGGTCCTCGTGCAGGTGATCAAGGAGGGCTTCGGCACGAAGGGGCCGACCCTCTCCACTTACATCTCGATTCCCGGTCGGTATCTGGTCCTCATGCCGCCGCTGGGGCGGGTGGGGATCTCGAAGAAGATCGACGACGAGCACGACCGCCGCGTCCTTCGGGACATCATGCTCGACCTCAAGCCGCCCAAGGGGGTGGGCTTCGTCGTCCGCACCGCCGGTACCGAGCGGACGAAGGGGGAGATGGCCCGCGACATGGCCTACCTTCTTCGGCTCTGGAAGTCGATCGTCCGTCGGATGCGGAAGTATTCCGCGCCGATCGACATCTACCAAGAGAGCGACATGATCATCCGCACCATCCGCGACATGTTCACGGAGGACGTGGGGCGGATCCTCATCGACGAGCCGGCGGCCTACGAGCGGGCCCGCGAGTTCCTCGAGCTGGTGATGCCGAAATACGCCCCTCGCCTCCAGCTCTATGAAGGCAAGGAGCCGCTTTTCCATCGCTACGGGCTGGAGGAGGAGATCGGCCGCATCCACCAGCGGAAGGTGCCACTCAAGGGGGGCGGGTCGATCGTCATCGACCAGACCGAGGCCCTCGTGGCGATCGACGTCAACTCCGGGAGCTTCCGCACCGAAAAGAGCGCCGAGGAGAATGCCTACCAGATGAACCTCATCGCCGCCCGGGAGATCGCCCGCCAGCTGCGGCTGCGGGATCTCGGCGGCGTGATCGTCAACGACTTCATCGACATGCGGAAGGAGAAATACCGCCGCGGGGTCGAGAAGGCCCTCCACGACGCGATGAAGCGCGATCGGGCGCGGACGAAGATCCTCCGCACGAGCCCGTTCGGGCTCATCGAGATGACCCGGCAGCGGATCAGGCCGTCGTTGCGGAAGAGCATCTTCCGCGACTGCCCCACCTGCACCGGCACCGGGATGGTGAAGACACCCGAGAGCATGGCGATCGAGGTGATGCGCGTGCTGCAGCTGTCGGCCGCCCGCACCGACATCGCCCGGCTCAACGTCACCGTCCACGACGAGGTGGCGACCTGGATCAACAACCGCAAGCGTCGCGAGGTGGCGCAGTTTGAGGATACGGTCCACATCCAGCTCCACGTCGTCGGCCGCGAGAGCGTCTCTCCGGAGCACCTCGTCTGGGAAGCCTCCGACACCAGCGGTCGGACCGTTCGCTTCCCCTGACCAGCCCTTTTTGTCACCGGTCACCCCCCCGGTTCGGCCCTATTTTCGGGCCGAACCGGGGGGATTTCGGCCCCTCTCGACCTCCGTCCCCGTCGTCGTTACCCTAAAAGGCTCGACACCAAGCTTCCTTTCCCTCCAGACCCGTGGGTTTTTATCATGGCCAAGTCCAGCACCTCCGCCGCCCCAGCTTCCGCCGCCGCCTTGGCCGGCTCGGGAGAGCACTATGCGATCGTGGTGGACGGCGGCCGGCAGTATCGCGTCAGCGAAGGGCAGGAGTTCGAGATCGACTTCCGCCATCTCGCTCCCGGGAGTGAGTTGGTGTTCGAAAGGGTGCTCGCCATCAGCAAGGGGGGGAAGCTGACCCTCGGCAAGCCGGTGGTGAAGGGGGCGACTGTGAAGGCTGCCGTGATCGGCCCCGTTCAGGGGGACAAGATCTACGTGCAGAAGTTCGCCCGCCGCAAGAACTACCGCCGTCGCACCGGCCACCGTTCGCTGGCGACAAAGATTCGGATCGCCTCGATCGCCGGCTGAGTGTTTTTATTCGAAGCCGTGTTCCACAGCAGGGGCCGGCCCTGCCGGCGGAATCGATGTTGCGCTTCATTCGTGGCTTTGCGGCACTGATAGGCGCTGGTGACCTTCCGCCGGTTCATCGGCTTGGCCGTCGCCGGATGGGCGTGACGATCGTGGCCGTGGCGGCGCTGTTGGCGGGCCCTGGCATGCTCCCCTCGACTGCCAAGCAGGCGTCGGCGCAGAGCGCGGATGTTGCCCAGTGGTACGGCGAGCTCGACGCGGGGGAGCGGCAGTTTCGCTTCGCCATTGAATTGGCCGCTGAGCAGGGGAAGCCCGTTCACACGCTCCACAGCTTCGATGAAGGGGATCGGCGCTTCCCCCTCGAACGCTTCTCCGACGGCGGGGGAAAGCTCGTCTTCGAGATCAAGGCGACCGGCGCGGTCTACGTGGCCGCAGTCGATGCCCACGGCGTCGCCACCGGTACCTGGACCCAGCGGGGCCAGGAACTGCCGCTCACTTTCCGGAAAGTCGCCGGGCGGGTGGTGCCACCGGCGGCCGACGAGATCTGGGCCGGGACGCTCGACGCGGTCATCCAGAAACTGCCGCTCCGCTTCCGGGTCGGGAAGGGGACCGACGGCAAGGAGGACGTCCGCATGGACAGCCTCGGCCAGAAGGCAGGGGGCTTCCGTGCCGTGCGTACGGTGGCCGGCGATGCCTGGACGATCAAGGTGGCGGCGGTGAAGGGGGAGTTTGCCGGGAAGCTCGGGCCCGACGGGAAGCTGACCGGCTCCTGGAAGCAGGGGGGGGCGACCCTGCCATTGGTTCTCGACAAGGTGACCGTCGCCACGGCCGCGGCGACGATTCCAGAGAAGCGCCGGCCGCAGACCCCCAAGCCCCCGTTCCCGTATGACACCCGTGAGGCTGCCTTCCGCAATATCAACGACGGCGTCGAACTCGCCGGCACGCTCACGCTCCCGCGCGGGCCCGGGCCATGGCCGGCGGTGGTCCTCGTCTCCGGCTCCGGCCAGCAGGACCGTGACGAGACGCTCATGGATCACAAGCCTTTCCTCGTCCTCGCCGATGCCCTGTCGCGCGTTGGGATCGCCGTCCTCCGCTACGACGACCGCGGCGTCGGCGGCTCGACTGGGGATCCGACGAAGGGGACGAGCGTCGACTTCGCGCGCGACGCCGAAGCAGGGATCGATTGGCTCCAGAAGCAGCCCGGCATCGATCCGGCGCGGATCGGCATTGTCGGTCACAGCGAAGGGGGATTGATCGCCGCGCTCCTCGCCGAGCGTCGCACCGACCTCGCCGGGATCGTCATGCTCGCCGGGACAGGAGTCGACGGCGGGCGGATCCTCGTCTCGCAGGGGGAGCTCGTGCTCAAGTCGGAAGGCCTCGGCGACGCCGATCAGATCCGGCGCTCGCGGATCATGCAGGAGGCGATGATCGACGCCGTGCGCGGCTCCGACGAGAGTACCGATCCAGCGGCGCTCGCCGCCAAGGCCGGCACCCGGATCCGATCGGACCTAGCCGACGAGATCGAAAAGGCGGACGATGCCGCCAAGGCCCAGCTCGACGCGGCCGTGGCCGACGGCCTGCGGCGCCTCTCGGCACCCTGGTTCCGGTTTTTCATCGGGCACGATCCGGCGACCGCGCTGGCCAAGGTCACCTGCCCGGTTCTCGCGGTCATCGGTGAGAAGGACGTGCAGGTTGATCCGGGGCTGAACCTTCCGGCGATCCGCCAGGCGCTCGCCGCCGGCGGAAACGCCGACGCCACAGTCGAGGAACTTCCCGGCCTCAACCACCTCTTCCAAACCTGCACGACCGGCGCCGTCAGCGAATACGACCGGATCGAGGAGACCTTCGCGCCGGTGGCCATCGGCACCGTCCGCGACTGGCTCGTGAAGCGCCTCGGGGCGAAGTGACGAGCTGTCAGTCGAACAGGCCCGCAAGCGGCCCGCCCCGGGCGGCGAGAGCGTCGATGCGGGCCGAGACGGCCCGATCTTCCTCCACCGGCGGAGCGTGATGCGGCTTGAGCCGGGCATCGATGACCAGTGGGCCGGTGCAGCCCCAGTGCTTCTGACGGACCGTGGCGCCGACACCATGGACATCAGCGGCCGGGTTGGACCGGGTGAATGTTGTCCACAGAAGGTTGTCGAGCGAGGCTGCGGTGAAGCCAGCATCGTCGACGACGACGATCAGCGGCCAGGCGTCGAGCCCCGGCACCCCACCCAAGCCCGCGCAGAGCCGCTCGATGTCGACGCTCCAGGGGGCGGAGGCCGCCCCCTGCCAGATGGCCGCATCGTCACCGGCATCGAGCCGGGAGCGGGGCTCGATCGAGGGCCCCTCGATGGCGAGGATGCCGGGGCGGCAGACGCAGGGATTGGCGAAGCCGGCCGGAAGTGGCAGGGCAGAGGGGAGCTCACGGCCGAGGGCTCGGCGCGGGGCGCCCCGCGCCGCGACGACGAGCTTCGAGCCGGCGTTCATCCCGGAGCCGGAGTAGTCGAGGGTGTCGATCGTTGTCTCGGTGTGGAAGTGGCAGTCGCGCCGCCAATCGACACGGGCGAGAAGCCAATCGAGGAAGGCTTCGACATCGTGGGCGTCGAGCCCAGGAGCCTCGAGGCCGTTGACAATGAGAAGGTATTTCGCCAGCGACAGCTGCCCCTGGCCGAGGATGCTCGAGGCCTGCGTGAGGAGCTCGGCCGGGCGATCGGTCTTCCGCCACGGCTGGTAGCGCTCGCTCCCCACCGCCAGGAGGAGCGGATGGACGCCGGCGGCATCGACGGCATGGACGCTCGTCACGCCGGGGAGAACGGTGGGAATGATCGGCCCGGTCAACTCGTGGACGAGCCAACCGAACATCGTGTCTTCCTGCGGTGGCCGCCCCACGACCGTGATCGGCCAGATCGCGCCGTGACGGTGGGAGACGCGATCGACGCGAAGCACGGGGAAGTCGTGCCGGCGGGCGTAGTAGCCGAGGTGGTCTCCGAACGGGCCTTCCGGCTTCGTGTCGGGAAGGATCGTTCCTTCGATCGCGAAATCGGCCTCGGCATAGACTGCCGGCCTCCCCCGCGCCGAGATCATCGGGATCCGATGGCCGGCCAGGGCTCCGGCGAAGGTCAGCTCCGAGAGCCCTTCGGGAAGGGGCATCATCGCCGCCACCGCCATCGCCGGCGTGCCGCCGACGGTGATCACGACACGCAGCGGCTCGCCGCGCTCCAACGCCCTGCCATGGTGGACGCCGATGCCGCGGTGGAGCTGGTAGTGGAGCCCCACCTCGTCGAGTGGCCGATAGGCGTTGCCGGCCAGCTGAACGCGGTACATGCCGAGATTCGAGCTTTGCGTGCCGGGGCGGGCGGGATCCTCGGAATAGACGCAGGGGAGCGTGATGAACGGTCCGCCATCCCCCGGCCAGGAGACGACCCGGGGGAGCGTTGTGAGGGCCACCGGGCAAGCCTGCACCGGGCCGCGGCGGACAAGGCGAGGAAGCATCGTCAGGGCATCCAGCGGCGCACGCCAGTAGCGCCAGGGGCGGCGGGCGGCGGCGGTCGGATCGATCTTCAGCTCAACGAGGCGCCGGACACGCTCGAGGGTGTCGGCGAAGATCCGCTCGACCCGCGCCCGAGTGCCATAGAGATTGACGAGGATTGGGAATGGACAACCGCGGGGATGGCTGAACAGCACCGCCGGGCCCCCCGAGCGGTAGAGCCGCCGCTGGACTTCGGCGATCTCCAGCTGGGGATCGAGCGGCGCATCGACGACGACGGCCTCGCCTTCATGCCGCAGGGCATCGACACAGGCGGCGAGGGTGCGGAATCCCATGGTGTCAGCGTTTTCCGAGGCTCTTGAGTGTCACGGCGGTCTGGTCGACTAGCGCCGCGAGGATGTCATGTTCCTCGCGCGAGAGGGGGCGCGGGGGATCGAAGGCGATCACGAGCACGCCGAGCGATTGCCCCTGATGGCGGATCGGCAGGCAGGTGACCCTGGCACCGGGGAGGGTGTCGGTGCCCCGGCCGGCAGCGCGGCCATACTCGTCGACCCAGGTGACGAGGCCCACTTCGTCCGCGGCCGGCACGATGGCTCCCAGTCGGGCCACGCTTTGCAGAGCTTCCCCACGACGTGTCAGGCGGACGTCGATGGCGGCGGCATCGGTGACGGCGGCGGTCGAGGCGGCGAGCGTCTCCGCGATCGAGTCGGCATCGAGGGCAACGGCGAGGGCACGTGAAAACTTGAGGAGACGGGCTGTGCGTTGCTCCCGTTCCACGGCCATCAACGTCTGTGCCTTGAGTCGCACGATCAGCTCCGCCACCACGAGGCCCACCGAAAGGAGGACGATCAGGGAAACGATATCCGTGGTGTTGGCGATGACCAGCGTGAAGAAGGGGGGGACGAAGAAAAAGTCGATCACGAGGGCGGCCAGCACGACGGCAAGAACACCCGTCCGGCGGCCGAACCACAGCGACGAGGTGAGCACGATCAGCAGCGACACGAACGAGACGATCGTGTCGTTGATGTGTGGCCAGAGGGGGCGGCCGATGACCGTCGTCGCCCCGAGCGTGCCGACGACGTAGCCCAGCCCGGCGAGCGATTGACCGGTGCTGCTGGCGGCAGGAGGGGGCGGTCGATCGCGGGGCTCGTCATCGTCGCAGACCACCAGCACGTCGATGCCACGGCTGTGCCGCACGAGTCGATCGACGACATTCTCCTTGAACCACACGACATGCCGCTGATGACTTGGCTTGCCGACGAGGATCCTTGTCGCCCGCAGGCGATGGGCCTCGAGGAGTAAGGCGTCGGCGATGCTCGCCCCGGAGAGTCGCTTGACGCTGCCGCCGAGCGACTCGGCCAGACGCAGATGCCGCTCTGATTGCTCTGCTGCCTGTGGCGCCAGGGGGGCTGCACCCGCTTTGTTCACCGTGGCCGCGACCCATTCGCCGCGCAGCCCGCTGGCGATGTGGTTGGCCTTGCGGAGGATCCGCTCCGCCCCGGGGCCGGGCCCGACGGCCACGAGGATCCTTTCGGTGATCCCCCTGCCGCGGTCGTGTCCGGCGGCGAGGCGGGCTGATTCGACGTCGCGGTCGACTCGCTGCGTCATCCGCCGCAGCGACAATTCGCGAAGCTCGAGGAGGTTGGAGCGTTTGAAAAACCGCTCCGTAGCCCGGGCGGCGACATCGGGCAGATAGATCTTCCCTGCCTTGAGCCGATCGAGCAGTTCATCCGGCGGCAGGTCGACCAATTCGATCTCGTCGGCCCGGTCGAGCGCTTCGTCGGGGACGGTCTCCTTGACGCGGACGCCGGTCGCCTGTTCGACGAGATCAACGAGGCTCTCGACATGCTGCACATTGAGCGCCGTGTGGACGTCAATCCCGGCGGCTCGTAAGTCGTCGATGTCTTGCCAGCGCTTCGGATGGAGTGATCCCGGGGCGTTGGTGTGTGCCATCTCGTCGACGATCAGTACCTGCGGCCGGCGCGAGATCGCCCCGCTAAGGTCGAACTCCCGCAAGGTGTGGCCGCGGTAGGAGATCTCCAACCGGGGAAGGACCTCGAGCCCCTCGACGAGCGCCGCGGTCTCGGCACGACCATGCGTCTCGACGATCCCCACGACGACATCAGTGCCCGCGGCGGCGAGGCGTCGGGCCGAGGCGAGCATCGCGTAGGTCTTGCCGACGCCGGGAGAAAACCCGAAGAACACCTTCAGTCGGCCGCGGGCCGTCCTGGCCTCGTCGGCATGGATGGCAGCCAGCAGGGCGTCGGGATCGGGGCGCGTCGGCTCGGCGGTCATGGCGGGGGAAAGCTGCCTTCCGCACCGCCCGCCTTTTCCCCGACGAGCGTCTCGAGGGCCAGATTCAGCTCGAGGACATTGACGCGCGGCCGCCCGAGGATGCCGAGGAGGGGGGGCTCGATCCGGGCGGTAACGAGGCTGCGGACCCGCTCCTCCGGCAGGCCCCGGGCCGCGGCGACGCGCGCCACTTGGAGGAGCGCGGCCCGGGGGGAGAGGTGCGGATCGAGGCCACTGGCGCTGGCGGTGACGAGGTCGACTGGGATTGCCCCGGTATGGGCAGGCTCGTCTCGCCGTACTGCGGCGGCCCGTTCGGCGACGATGTCAGCCAGCGCCGGGTTGGTCGGCCCGAGATTCGATCCGCCGGAGGCGGTCGGGTCGAAGGGGATATCGCCGGTGGCACTCGGCCGGCCGTGGAACCACCCCGGCCCGCTAAACGGCTGACCGATCAGCCGCGACCCACGGATCGTTCCGTCGGGGGCCCGCAGGAGGCTGCCGGAGGCTTTGTGGAAAAACAGGATCTGCGCCGCGACGGTCATGCCGAGCGGATAGAGGATGCCGGTGATCACCGTCAGCATCAGGAGCAGGGTGCAGGCCGGACGGACCTGAAAGAGGATCGCGGCAGGCACGATCGGGCCGAGGATCGCGGCAGGCTCGGAGCGGCTTGGAGGGGATGGCTCGGTTGGCATCAGGGCACCCCACAGGCGGCAAGGAGCATGTCGAGGAGCTTGATGCAGGGGAAGGGGAGGAGCAGGCCGCCGAGGCCCCAAACGAGGAGGTTTTGGCGGAGGAGCACCGCCGCGGGAAGGGGACGGTACCGCACCCCTTTGAGCGCCATCGGCACGAGTCCTACGATCACCAGGGCATTGAAGGCCACCGCGGCGAGCACGGCGGTAGTGGGGGAATGGAGCCGCATGACGTCGAGCGCCTGGAGCTGCGGATAGATGCCGCCGAACGCGGCCGGGACGATCGCGAAGTATTTGGAGACGTCGTTGGCGAGGCTGAAGGTCGTCAGGCTGCCTCGCGTCATCAGCAGTTGCTTGCCGACAGCGACGATCTCGAGCAGTTTCGTCGGATTGCTGTCGAGATCGACCATGTTGCCGGCCTCTTTGGCGGCCTGCGTGCCGGAGTTCATCGCCACCGCAACATCGGCCTGGGCGAGCGCTGGGGCGTCGTTCGTGCCGTCGCCCGTCATGGCCACGAGGTGCCCCTCCTGCTGATAGCGGCGGATCATCGCCAGCTTCGCCTCGGGCGTCGCTTCGGCGAGGAAGTCGTCGACCCCCGCCTCGGCGGCGATGGCCGCCGCGGTGAGCGGGTTGTCGCCGGTGATCATCACGGTGCGGATCCCCATCGCGCGGAGTTCCTTGAACCGCTCCGCGATTCCCCCCTTAACGACATCCTTGAGCTCGATGACCCCGAGCACCCGCGTGCCATCGACAACGACCAGCGGTGTCGCCCCTGCCCTAGCGACATCGTCGCACAGCGCGTTGACCTCCGCCGGCATCGATCCCCCGGCCGCGGTGACCGCTTTCTGGATTGTGTCGCGTGCCCCCTTGCGGATCTGCCGGCCGTCGAGATCGACGCCGCTAGTCCGCGTCTGGGCGGTGAAGGGGATGAAGGTCGCGCCGAGTGATTCGACGTCGCGGCCGCGGAGGCCATAGCGATCCTTGGCCAAGATCACGATCGATCGTCCTTCGGGGGTCTCGTCGGCCAAGCTCGAGAGTTGGGCCGCCTCGGCGAGCTCCCGTTCCGTGACACCGGACGCGGGGAGAAAGTGCGCTGCCTGTCGGTTGCCGAGGGTGATCGTGCCGGTCTTGTCAAGGAGGAGAACGTCGACATCCCCCGCGGCCTCGACCGCGCGGCCACTCGTCGCTAGGACGTTCGCCCGCACCATCCGATCGATTCCGGCGATGCCGATGGCGGGAAGTAGCCCGCCGATCGTCGTCGGGGCGAGGCAGACGAAGAGCGCGGCGAGGACCGCCAGGCCGAGCGGCTCGCCCCGCCCGGCGGTGGCCACGGCATGCATCGAGAAGGGGAGAAGCGTGGCCGTGACGACGAGAAACACGAGCGTCAGCCCGGCAAGGAGAATGTCGAGGGCGATCTCATTGGGTGTCTTCTGTCGCTTCGCCCCCTCCACCATCGTGATCATCCGGTCGAGGAAGCTCTCGCCGGGGTTGGCGGTGATCCGAACGACGAGCCAGTCAGACAGCAAACGCGTGCCGCCGGTGACCGTGTTGCGATCGCCGCCGCTCTCTCGGATCACCGGGGCGCTCTCGCCGGTGATCGCGCTTTCGTCGACGCTGGCGACGCCATCGACCACCTCACCATCCCCTGGCACGATGTCGCCGGCCTCGATGAGGATATGGTCGCCGGCGCGGAGCTTGGTCGACGGGGTCGGGTCGATCACCGCGTCGCGGTGCGGGGCCGCCAGCCGTTTGGCAAGCGTATCGCTTCGGGTTCGCCGCAGGGCATCGGCCTGCGCCCTTCCCCGCCCCTCGGCCATCGCCTCGGCGAAGTTGGCAAATAGCACCGTCGCCCACAGCCCCACCGCCACCGCGGCGATGAATGCCGGGTGCTCGGTTCCCGGTTGCCCGGCGAGCCGTGCCACGGCCAGGAGCGTGATCAGCGCTGCCCCGACCTCGATCGTGAACATCACCGGCGAGCGGATCATCCGCCGCGGATCGAGCTTCGTGAGCGCCTGCCCCGCTGCGCGGAGGATCACGCCGGGGTCGGCGAGGATCCCAGCCGGTTCGTCGTGCGTCACCATGGCCCCCCGCCGGCAGCCGGTGGCTGGAGGGCCTCGGCGATCGGCCCGAGGGCGAGCGCCGGCACGAAGGAAAGGGCTCCGACAAGGATCACGGCACCCGCCACGAGAAGCACGAACAACGGTGTATGGGTGGGGAGGGTGCCGGGGCTCTCCGCCACCGTCCGCTTGGCGGCGAGGAGCCCGCCGATCGCCACCAGCGGCAGCATCGTGAGGAAGCGGCTGGTGAGCATCGCGGCTGCCAAGCCCAGGGCCCAAAAGGCGCTCGTGGCCGAAAGCCCGCCAAAGGCGGAGCCGTTGTTGTTGCCGGCGCTGGAAAAGGCATAGAGGAGTTCGGAGAAACCGTGCGGACCAGGATTCGGCGCCGCGGCAGCTTCCGCCGGCAGCACACAGGCCGCGGCGGTGCCGACGAGCGTCACGATTGGGGGGACAAGGAGCACGATCATCCCCATTTTCATCTCGCGGGCCTCGATCTTCTTGCCGAGATATTCCGGGCTGCGGCCAACCATCAGCCCGGCCACGAACACCGCCACGAGGGTGTAGGCGACGAGGCCGGCGAGCCCCGTGCCGACGCCGCCGAACACGACTTCGCCGAGTTGGATCATCCACATCGTCACCAACCCACCGAGTGGTGAGAAACTGTCATGCATGGCGTTCACCGCGCCGCAACTGGTCGCCGTGGTGGCAACCGCGAAGAGTGCTGAGGAGGCAGGGCCGAATCGGACCTCCTTTCCCTCGAGTGATCCGCCGTCGTGTTCGGGCGAGGTTGCTTGGTCGATCGACGAAGCGGCGGCGGCCAGCCAGGGGTTGGGGGAGGTCTCGAAGCGGACGATGAGCACCACGAAGGGAAGGAACAAGACCGTCATCGTCGCCAGCAGCGCGTACCCCTGCCGCCGATCCCCGACCCAGCGGCCGAACGCGAGGCAACTTGCCATCGGGATCATGAGCATCGCCGCGATCTCGAGGAGATTCGTCAGGGGGGTGGGGTTCTCGAAGGGATGGGAGCCGTTGGCGTTGAAGTAGCCCCCGCCATTCGTTCCCAACTGCTTGATGGCCACCTGCGAAGCGACAGGCCCGATGACGATCCGTCGCGTCGAAGGGGCTGCTCCAGCGGCCGTACCGGTCGCTTCGACGAGCGTTACGTCGACGCCAGTATCGAACGATTGCACCACCCCCTGGCTGGCAAGGAGGAGGCCGACAAGGATCGCCAGCGGAAGAAGCAGGCCGAGCGTGACACGGACGAGATCGTGCCAAAAGGAGCCGATGGTGTGGCTGCCGCGCCGCACGAACCCCCTGACGAGAACTGCCAGAACGCACAGCCCGCTGGCCGCCGAGAGGAAGTTCTGCACGGTGAGGCCGAGGGCCTGTGACAACGGCGAGAGCGTGGTCTCGCCGCCGTAGGCTTGCCAGTTCGTGTTCGTGACGAAGCTGGCCGCCGTGTTGAGGGCGATCAGCCAGGGTACAGAGGGGAGGCGGTCGGGATTCCATGGGAGGAGGGGCTGACAGCGGAGGAGGAAGAGGAGCAGACCGAAGCCGGCTCCATGGAAGAGGAGGATCGCGATCCCATACTCGGTGGCGGTCATCTCGCGGATGTGCCAGACGCCGGCTGCCCGCAGCAGAGGGCGTTCGATAACGCCGAGCGAACGGCTGAACCAGCCGCCGGTCCCCGGCTCGCCGCTCCCGTCCGAGTCTGCTCCCATTCGGAAGACCGCGGCCAGCCAGGGGGTGATGGTGACTGCGGCAAGGGTCGTCGCCAGGAGGATGGCGGCGACTTCGATCCAGGCGCTGATCATCATGCGAACCACTCCGGCGCCAGCATCGCCACGACGAGGTAGGCCGCCAAAAGGAGGAAGACAACCGCAGCGATGGCGAGCGTGGAGGGCATTGGGAAAGGCCTGGCGAGACGCGGCCGTGGGAGACAAGGTCGGGAGTATAATGGAAAGCGTGGTGTCGAGCGGACACCGACGCGACAGCTGACAACCCCGATACGACCAGAGAGACAGAAGCCGATCATGGTGAAGATCACGACCACGTACGAGGGGGGATTGCGGTGCAAGGCCACGCACGGCCCCTCGGGCACAACGCTCGTCACCGACGCGCCGGTCGACAACCACGGCCGCGGCGAGAGCTTCTCCCCGACCGATCTGGTCGCCACCGCGCTGGGGGCCTGCATGATGACGATCATGGGGATCGCCGCCGAGCGTCACGCGATCGACCTCAAGGGGATGACGGTGGAGACGACGAAGGAGATGACCTCGGCGCCGCCGCGGCGGATCGCGTCGCTCCGCACCACGCTCACGATCCCGCTCCCGGCCGACCACCCCCACCGCCAACTCCTCGAGCAGGCGGCGCACACCTGCCCGGTGCACAAGAGCATCCACCCTGAGATCGCGGCGCCGATCGATTTTGTCTGGACGGGCGCGTCATGATCCAAGCCGGCGCATCGGTCGACGACGATTGGGGGATCGTCATCCAGGCCCGGCTCGGATCGACGCGGCTCCCGCGCAAGATGCTCGCCGAAGTGGGCGGAGGGCGATCGCTCCTCGAGCTTGTCTTCGGACGCCTCATCGAGCAGTTCGGGGCTTCGCGTCTCGTGCTGGCCACCACGATCGAAGCGGCCGACGACGATCTCATCGAGGTTGCCGCCCGCAGTGGTGTGGCCGTCCACCGGGGGAGCGTGGCCAACGTTCTGGAGAGGTTTCTCGG
>JBAWVV010000036.1:0-18153 GCA_037147115.1 Planctomycetia bacterium
GAACATCGCGACGGCGAAGAATGTGAAGAGGGCGCGCGTGTGCAACAAGTGCTACAACGCCATCAGTGGCTTGTCCAAAGCCTTGTCCCAAGACGCGGTGTTGAGCGAGGTGTTCGGTTCGAGTATCACTTCGAATCCGGTGGAAACTTCTGAGACGAAGTATGG
Organism: Planctomycetia bacterium; assembly: GCA_037147115.1. Classification (GTDB taxonomy): domain Bacteria; phylum Planctomycetota; class Planctomycetia; order Pirellulales; family UBA1268; genus QWOP01. The sequence goes on from JBAWVV010000036.1 coordinate 166, forward strand.
ACTCCAGCAGATAACACTGGGCCTGTGCATGGGAGCCATGACCGAGAGCGACTTTAGCGCGGAAAGGGATCCAAGCCGGTCCGCTGATCAGCAAGCAGCCGGCGCGTTCGTGCGAGATTCACTGGCCAGTCGTGTGCTGGCAGCGCTCCGCCACCATAATCTCCGCGGAATCAGGGTTTCCGCTTCGAATCAGGTCGTCACAAGCACCGAGCAGGGTATTCGGAACGTGTGTGGTGTCGATTACCCTACCGATATCCAGCCTGACAAAAAAAGACCCGGACAAACTATTGATAAGGAGGAACTAGGGCTCAACGCTCAAACGAGTACGTTCGATATTCCTGCGTACATCTATGGCAGCAGGAAGACTTTGGTAACAGAATACCAGGGGATCGCGAAGAATAGATCTGCTGGTCAGGTCACCGCAAGCGGCAACCTCTTCCCTAAGTTCACCGATGGCATCACTGTGTCTCCTTGCGGTCGGAGTCTACATTTCAGCGAAGGCGAAACAGACAGAGATCTCGATTATGTGCACAGATTGTTTCTGAACCATTGGCGTTTCACCTCTTGGCAGATATCGCGATATCCTCTTCTGCAGCTGCCTGCGGGTTCCGCCACCAAACGTACATGGAAGATCACGGCTCCCCCTCGCGTCACGCGGCTCGAATTCGTTCAGGCAACCAGTAAGAATAGCATCAAGATCACGGGTAGGGCGGAAGATTCGTTCAAGCAATACAAGTCATACGAAGTGTCGTAGTCATGGCATGGCCGCGAGCGGTCAACGAAAGGTTTTTGCATCATGAATCCAACCGACGAGAGTCTCGGGCACCCGAAAGAAACAGAGTTGCGCACGGTCTTCGTGGATTCGACGCCGTACACGCTGTGCGGACCGGAACTCGCACCCGGCGATGCGATGCCCGATTTCGAATTGTGGCAGTATTCCCAAGGGGCGGCTCATCTCATAAACCGTGAGCGGATGCTGGAGTTCCAGATGCCGGCGCTGTTCTGCTGCCTCCACTCCGTGGACACCCGCGTCGGGAACATCCAGGCGAGGAAATTCGAGCAACTGCTCATGCGATTCGACCGGCAAGTCGCCGCATTTCTCGTCAGTTCCGACCTGCCATTCACGCAGAATCGCTACAGCGAACGGGAGATGCTTTCGTTTCTTTCGGTCGCGAGCGACTACCGGGGGGAGTTCGGTAAGCCCTTCGGAATCTACATTCCGCAGCTGATGTTCCTGGCGCGGTCGGTGTTTATCGCCGATCCCAGCGGGATCATCCAGCACGTCGACATCGTCACGGAGTTCACCCATGAACCCGAGTACGAAGCCGCGATCGACGTCCTCGCGGAGATGCTCTGAGTGTTCGACGGCTGCATTCGCGACCCGCCGCGGTAGCCAGCGTCGACGGGACTTGCTGGACGACGTGGCTGGGTGGCGGCCCGCCGCGCGATCGTGACGATGCGGTGTTCACGGTCGGATAGCCGACAGCGTGGTTCGATGCCCGCTCGCCGCCAAAAGACGGCAGAAGCCGTCGGTCCGCACGCCAAACTTCGGGCTTTTTCCCCCAACACGCTATCCTCAGTGGCTCACGGTGTGCGCGTCACGATTCTCCGCTTCGGAAACAGCCCCATGCCCCACCCTGGCTACATCACTTTTCACGGCGAGCCGTATGCGTTGAGCGGTTCGCCGCTCCCCGTCGGATCGCCGGCACCCGATTTCATGCTCGTCCAGTTTGAGGCCGGCGTGCAACGTGTCATCGATCGGCAGACCCTTCTCGATGCCGGCAAGCCGGTGCTGTTGAGCGTCATCACCTCGGTGGACACCCCCGTAGGAAGCCTCCAAGCCCGCACGTTCGACACCTTGCTGCAGGAGTTTTCTGGGCGGGTGACCGCGCTGCTGGTGAGCTCGGATCTCCCGTTCACGCTCAATCGGTTTGGTGAGGCCGAGAATCTCCTCTGCCTCGAGGGGAGCAGTGACTACTACGGTTCTTTCGGCGAGGCGTACGGTGTGCTCATTGAGGGGCCTCGTATCCTGGCCAGGGCGGTGTTCGTGCTCGATCGGGATGGCACCGTGCAGCACGAACAGGTCGTCGATGAGATCACGACCGAGCCCGACTACGGCGCCGCGATCGCGGCGCTCGCGAAATTGGTGTGAAGCCCAGTCCCGGGTGTGACCCAGTCCCATCCAGGCATTCCGGCCAAGGAGATGAACGTGCCGATCGAATATCCCGTAATCAACGTCCTCGCCGCCGGAGCGCGAGGGGGCGGTCAGAGCAATGACGACAAGCTCGACCTGCTTGGCCGGTTTGCCTCGGTCGGCAACATACGTGCGATGCTGGGCACGAAGCTCTTCATCAACCAGCAAACCGGCGATTTTACGATTCAGGACTCGGGCTTAAAGACGTGGTGGGCACGGAGTGCAGCGGATTCGCTGACGAATCCCGCGGTTCATCGACATGTGAAGGACGTCTTCGAGACCGCCAAGCGACAACGAAACATGTTGGTGGATCAAACCCTTTGTCTCAGGAAGATTCAGAACATTCAATACGCCTTCAAGGGATACAGTTCACTCGTGCGCCTCGGTTATAGCGGCGAGAGGATCCTGAAGGACCAGGTTAAATCCATCGCTACAATTGTCCGTGACATAGCTCCCGTTCCATATTTTCATAAACTGTCGCAGGAGAATTGGCTGCCAGATGGTCATGACGGAGCCTGTTGGGCGTTTGTTCTTGACTGGCTCCGTAGAGGCTTCAATGGGAAGCTCAATTATGCGGGCGCGAAGATCGCCAAGAAGATGGACGCGATCATAGCCTTACAAGAAGATCAAGTAGACAAAAACGTCTTGTCCCAACTAGGACAATTCCAAGGTCACGATAAAGTGGAGCTCGTCGATACGACGAGGCCGAGCGCTTACCAGGGAGGCTATGTCGCCAGGCAGGGCCATGTCGCCCAGCGTTTCAATTCTCGATTCGATGGCATGATGTACCATAGTGATCGCTGGTTACCGATTGAGCCGCAGGAACGAAGATGCTACTGCGTTCGCGCTCCAAGCGATGCGTCGGTTCCACGGTCGATCGGGAGTGAGATTCTCAACTATCTAAAAGTCGATCGCATCGGGAGTTTGTTGTCCGACTCGCAAAGCGGTTGGATGTTGGGCCTTTCCTTCCGCAATTATTTTAATGACGCGGCCTCGGCCGGGCACGCCCTCGGAGTCCGATTCTCTTCTGACCGGCGCTGGATCATGTTTTTCGATCCAAACTATGGCACGGGTGAGATGCCCTTGGATATGGGGCATTTGTGGATCGACCATGTGATTCAGGCGTACAGTTTTAGCTATGCCGTGGAATCGGTCAGCGTCAGGCGGGTCTCGGTGACGTGACGCTCGCCGGTGGGAGAATCGATTCCGCGGGCGAGCTGCCAGCCTCGTCAAGCAAGCCCGAAGAGCGTGTTCAAAGCTGCCTCGTAGTTCGGTTCGGACGTGATGTCCGGAACAAGTTCCCGATGGCGGACAACGCCGGCGGCGTCGACCACAAACACGGCCCTCGCCAGCACTTCATACCCCTCGATCAGAAGCCCCCAATTGCGCCCAAAGGACTTGCCGAGGTAGTCGCTCCCCCCAACGAGATTGTCGATGTCTTCGGCCCTGCAGAAGCGATTGATCGTGAATGGCAGGTCGCTCGTGACGAGGATTCCGCAGACGCTGTCAGCCAAGGGGGAGTCGCTCAGTCGCTTCTGAAAGATCTTGGCCTGGAGGCTTCCCACGGGCGTGTCGACCGAGGTCACGACGCTGATCAGCACCGGCTTACCCCACGAGAGCACCTCGCTTGTATCGATGACGTTTGGGTCTCGTGCGCGTCCTCCGGTCAAGGAGAACTCGGGCATGGCGTCGCCGACTTCGGGGCTCTTGCCGATGAGGTTGTAGGATTCCCCGTGGAACTGGATTGATGGCATGGCGCACCTTGAGGTCATTGATTGTTGTTGAGGAATACCGGATAGCCGCCCTCGGTGAATCGATCCGGGTACTCGTAGATCGTGCACTGGATGTCCTGACCGAGGTTGTCGGCCGCGAAGTCCTCGTCCCTCGGCATGAGGAAGTCCGAACCCCGTGGCAGGTACAAATCGAGCGCGGTGACCACCTCGTTCCAGGTGTGCACCGCCGATGACCCTCGCAGCAGGGTTTTCTTCCGTTGCCAAAACGCGAACAAGGCCATGGCAACGGCAAAGGAGACCTTGTCTTCGAAGCGCTGTGCGTGTTGCGTGGCAGCGATCACCGCAGAGACGAGCCCGAGCGTGACGGCTGTGGTGCTCGATGGGCCTGCCCCGATTGCGGCGTTGTGCGACATCATGAACCTCGTCCATTGATGGCTCGGGTCGACATTAAACATCAGGCGTTTGCTGTTGCCAGTGCCCTGCCTGGTCGCCTCGACAGCGGCCTGGAGGTTTTCTGCCAAGTCGTCCCTTTTTTGCTGGGCCATCGCAGTTGCTGTCGCCTGGCGGCGGGAGTGCGCCTCGCCGCTCTCGATCTCCCTCACCAGCTCGCGCCTCCGTTGCTCCCACTCTCGGCTGTGATAGAGCGTCTCACCCTGATTTACAGCCGACTGCCCTTGCTCAAACTCCTTGAATTCCTCGAGAAGTCGATCATTTCTAGGGAGTGTCAGTTCTGCCCAAGGAATCGGAACGGGTGATTGCAGCAACTGCTGGAGCCGCCTGAGGTTGCCTTCGAGCAACACGACCTCTCTGGTCTCTTGTGTGCCGATGTTGAACAGCGCGTGTTTCTGGTCTGTCTCAAGTCGCTTGAGCGCAGCGGCGATGTTCTTGGCGACTTCCGCGCGGTTGAGGCGCAGTTCGTCGTGCCCGCGCGTGTATTGGATTCGGCTCGTCACGTCGGGATGGACTCTGCAAGCGAGTGCAAGATCGCAGAGAAACGCCGCCATCTCCGAGAGGGAAGGGTTTTTTTGGTTGTTGAAGTACTTGACGCCCTCGGCGATGCTGCGGTCATACCAGAAGGATTTGCTGTAGAAACGGGCATACCGGCCCTTATTATCCCGAAGCGACGTTTTCACTGTCTGATGGAGGGCGTTGTAAAACGTCGGGACTGCCTGAGTCACGAACGCTGCGACCATACGACGGATTCCTGGGCAGGCGTCGATTTGCTGCGCGAGTGCGGTTTCCCGGACGGCATTGTCCACGAAGGTTTTGTTGGTCTTGTAGCAGAGCCACACGAGCATGTCGTCCTTGCTGGCAAAGCTTTTGTTTTGTCCTTTGCCGAAATGCGGGATCAGCCGCCTAGCATTCCCTTAGATCCACAGTTCCAGCTTGGCCAGTGCCCTCGCCCTGGTTTCAGGGGTGTGGAAACGAGCGTTCAATTCGGCGACAAGCGTCGGGTGGTCCAAGAGCAGGTCAAGAAGTCTGCGTTCGCCTTTGCCGTCGTAGCGTTTCACGCCGATCGTGAGCGTCATCTGAAGCCTTATGAGGGAGAGGGCGCGTTGGCGGGGGGTGGCGTTGTCGAGAGTGAACCGATCGCAGTATTCCACGAACAACATGCGGATGACTACCCCCGGGACAGCCGAAGGACCAATGGGACTCGGGAAGCATCGGAGCGCAGAGAATCCTGCTTCTAGGCCCTGCCTCAGGTGAGAGATGTTTTTTTTTAAGGCCTGCTATACTGCCGGCAGCGGCGGGAGTGGTCGAGGACGGAACAGTGGTTATCAGGATCAGACACCACGAGGCTATGCCAGCATGGACAGCGACTCTTCGACCCCTGCGTTTGTACCGGCTGCCCGAAAGCAGCGGGCCTTCATCACGTTTCGCGGCGAGCCCTATGCCCTGACCGGCGTGATTCCCGAAATCGGTTCGCCTGCGCCCGAGTTTTTGGTGTATTCGTGGCTCAATGCCGAGCGGGTGGAGATCTCGCTTTCCAATTTTCTTGCCAGCGGTGTGCCTCTTCTGCTCAGCGTCTTCGCATCGTTCGACACGCCGATCAGTCGCCTGCAGGCAAAAGTGTTTGACAACAGGCTCCGAGCTTTCGGAGAAAAGGTCCTCGGCGTTCAGATTTCGTCCGACCTGCCGTCAACGATCAACCGCGCCTTTCGGAACGAGGAACTCCTGTCCACCGTGGGCGCCAGCGACTACTTCGACAGAAACTTCGGCCGTGCCTACGGCGTGCTCCTCGAGGATTCGGCTGTGTTGGCCCGAGCCGTGTTCGTCATCGATAGCGCCGGTATCCTCCGCTATGCGGAAGTTCCCGAAGAAGTGACGTGTGAGCCCAACTACGATGCGGCCCTGTCCATTCTGGAGACGCTTGTTCACGAGGCGGCGGCAAGAGCCAGCGGCGATCAGATCAGCCCAGAGACCATCGAGTCTGGCGAATCGGCGTCATGATTCACCCTGATTCGCTGTGATTCTTACCGCCCGAGAGCACTACGCGGCGGGTGGGCAGTGGGTTGCTCGTACTTGGCGGCAGCACCGTGTTGCGTTTGCCCCGGGCCAGCCTTTGTCGTTGCGGTCACTTGAGATCAGGAAAGAAGCTCACTATGGCCTTTGTTCACATCTACCGTTGGGCGGGCGGCGTCGGCAAAAAAGCTCATGGGCATCTCGGTATGGTCGTGCAGACGCCAAATGGGAACAAGACCTACATCACCATGCTGAACAGCGGAGAGAATAATTTATTTAGGGAGAACGAAGGCTCTGCCCCTTCGCTCCCACAGGATCTACGCAACATGACCGGCATTCGAGGCGCTTTCGACAGCGATGGAATGGCCCGCCATGAGGCACTGCGACTGAAGCCCCGTTTCAAACCAAGGGCTGACCAGAAAGCGGTATGGGCCGACGGAGACATCCAAGCCCCCTTGGCGCCGGTGGCCAGACGCGTGTCGATCAGACAGGCAAGACCAGGCGATGGACCTAAAACAAGCCTTCTTCTTGCGCAGGGCCAGATTTACCGTCCTCCCACGGAAATTATCGAACTTCCTGTGCTCACTCCCGATCAATTGGGCATCGACACGGATAAGATCTTTCATTGGTGGAAAAGCTATGCGGGCCGGGCAACGAGGCAAGAAAACACAGGGACGTTTCAAACAGCGGAGATCAATAACCGATACAAAGCGTTTTCGACGCATCTGAACTGCGCGGGCACCGTCTATCTTGCGCTTCGTGTCGGCGGAGCGACTTTTTTCAAAGGACGAACGTTTACACGGTTTTATTCGACTCCCGATGGCGTCTTGAAGTGGGCCAGAGAGGTCGGGACTGCCGTCCAAGAAGTGAATCGTGCGGCCATGACGACCATGGCAAGGTATGAGGCGAAGCGCGCCGAGTTTGAGCGAAAGATCGGCCGTAATCAGCAACGTAATCCGGAGGATCTGCCAACCGTCGAGGAGTGGAAGCGAATCAGCCATGTCGGGATATTTGCCCGCCGGATGGACCAGATTGCCGTCATGGACCGCGAGCTCGAGCACTATCACAGGTACGTCTGGGACGATGCAAACCAGACCGACGAAAAAGCGAGGGCACTGGGTCAAATCATGCGATCTGCTGAAGAGCATGCCCGCTTGAAGCCGACGAGCGATCGGAGCCACGCCGTCAGCTACCTAATTTCCAAGGCTTGGGAGGTGCTGGAGGGTCGGCTCGTGGAGAACCCTCTGCCGGAGGATGACTGGCAAGGAGTTGAGCGAGACCGATACGCCTCTCTCGCTTTCTCCGACGCCGAGTTCCAAGAGCTCTTCATGGGCGACGAGTGGATCGTCGCGCCCCGCGACCTTGAGTACGCGGATGTGGTGTTTGAAGAGCAACCGTTCTTGGAGGAACAGGTCGACGGGGTTCGCGCAATCCCTCGCAGTCGCAGCCAGGTTCATCCGCCGTCTCGCATGGATGGGTAGGTTCTGCTTTGGATCGCGATTGTGATTCACCGTGCGACCATCGCCAGGAAGTTGATCGCAAGTGGCCTGGCTTGGGAATCCTGATCCAGCCGGCGTGAAGGGCGAAGCCGCTGAGGGAGCAGCTTTCGATGCCCCTCAATCCACGCGATCCACACTCGTCGGAACTGATCGCGGTGCGGCCCAAGGACCGCCGTAGTGGCCGACGGGCGTCAGCGGCACCTCAACAAATCGGTAACAGCAGGAGAGCCGATGTGGCAGCAGGAGAGCTGGGGCCGGCGGACGGGCAGCGGCGTGGCTCGCTTTGCGGTGGTTGCCGGCATTCTCGATGGGATCGCGCCGCGGAGCGACCGGCCTGCCGGCTCGGCCATTTCCCGCCGGGGGGAGTGGCTGATATGCTGCCCCTTTTTACAGCGAGCTCTTCGCCGCTCAGTCGGGCGGGAGGGGTTCGGTTGCAGGCGTCAGGGGACCCCAGGCATGGCCGGACTCGATCTCAAGGGACTCATCGGCAAACTGAACCCCGTTTGCCAGCGGGCGCTCGAGGGAGCCGCCGGGCTGTGCCTGTCGCGGACAAACTACAACGTCGAGGTGGAGCACTGGCTCACGAAGCTCCTCGAGCAGCCCGGCAACGACATCTGCCTGCTGCTCAAACACTTCGACGTCGACCAGGGGCGGGTGCTCACCGACCTCACGAAGGCGATCGATCGCCTCAAGACCGGCAACGCCCGCCCGCCACTGTTGTCGCCGGAGGTCTGCGATCTCATCAAACAGGCCTGGCTGATCGCCAGCGTCGACTTCGGGGACGAGAAGGTCCGCGGCGCCTGGCTGCTCGTGGCCCTGCTCTCCGACGAGTCGCTCTCCCAGCGGCTGCTGGCCGCGTCGGATGAGTTTCGCCGGATCTCGCCCGATGTGCTCCGCCGCGAGGCATCGCGCGTGTTCACCCGGTCGACCGAATCCGACTTCATGCCCGGCGGAGCGGCTTCTGGCGACGCGAGTGCAGGCGACGCGGCAGCGGGGGCCGATGGCAAGCCCCGCGGACCGACGAAGACGCCGAACCTCGATCAATACACGATTGACCTTACGGGCCGGGCGAAGGCGGGGAAGATCGATCCCGTCCGCGGACGCGAGGCGGAGGTGCGGCAGATCGTCGACATCCTCACGCGACGGCGGCAAAACAATCCGATCCTCACCGGCGAAGCGGGCGTCGGCAAGACAGCCGTCGTGGAGGGATTCGCCCAGCGGATCGCCGACGGCGACGTCCCTGAGCCGCTCAAGAACGTCTCGCTCCGCACCCTCGACCTCAGCCTGCTGCAGGCAGGCGCTGGCGTGAAGGGGGAGTTTGAAAACCGGCTCAAGGGCGTGATCGACGAGGTGAAGAAGTCGCCGACGCCAATCATTCTCTTCATCGACGAGGCCCACACGCTCATCGGTGCCGGTGGACAGGCGGGGCAGGGGGATGCGGCCAACATGCTCAAGCCGGCGCTCGCCCGCGGTGAATTGCGAACCATCGCCGCGACGACGTGGGCTGAATACAAGAAGTATTTCGAGAAGGACGCGGCGCTGGCCCGGCGGTTTCAGGTGGTGAAGGTGGAGGAGCCCACCGACGAGATGGCCTGCCGGATGCTTCGCGGCATGGTCGAGACGCTTGAAAAACACCACAAGGTGTCGATTCTCGACGAGGCGGTGGTGGATGCCGTCAAGCTCTCTCGCCGCTTCATCCCCGGCCGGCAGTTGCCCGACAAGGGGGTGAGCCTGCTCGACACGGCCTGCGCCAAGGTGGCGATCGGCCAGGCGGCCACGCCGCCGGCGATCGAGGATGCCAGGCGGACGATCGATGCCCTTGTCATCGAAATTGAGATCCTCAAGCGGGAGCGGGCGGCGGGGGCCGATCACGCCGCCACGATCACCGAACTCGAAGCCAAGAAGAACCAGACGGCCGCGACGCTCGCGGCCCTGGAAGCCCGGTTTGCCGAGGAATCGAAGCTCGTCGAGCAGATCCGAGCGGAGCGGGCCACGCTGATGGCGGCCGTGCAGCCCGCCGACGGTGTTGCGGCGCTGCCCGAGGCGGATCAGGAGACGCTGCGAGCCAAGCTCGTGGGCCTCGAGCAGCAGCTCAAAAAGGTGCAGGGGGAGACGCCGTTGGTGAGCCCCTGCGTCGATGGGCAGGCGATCGCCGAGGTGGTAGCCGGGTGGACGGGCATCCCGGTGGGCCGGATGGTGTCGGACGAGATCCGCGGGGTGCTCGAACTGCAGAAGCGGCTCGAGGAGCGCGTCGTCGGCCAGTCACACGCGATGGCGGTGATCGCCGAGCGGATCCGCACGTCGCGGGCCGGGCTCACCGATCCCAACCGTCCCACGGGGGTGTTTTTGCTTGCCGGCACCAGCGGCGTGGGCAAGACGGAGACGGCGCTGGCGCTTGCCGAACTGCTCTTCGGTGATGAATCGAACATGACCGTCATCAACATGAGCGAGTTCAAGGAGGAGCACAAAGTGTCGCTCCTCATGGGATCGCCGCCGGGATACGTCGGCTACGGCGAGGGGGGCGTGCTCACCGAAGCCGTCCGCCGCCGCCCCTATGGTGTGGTCCTGCTCGACGAAATGGAGAAGGCCCATCCCGGTGTTCAGGACATCTTCTACCAGGTGTTCGACAAGGGGAGCATGAAGGACGGCGAGGGCCGCGACATCGATTTCAAGAACACCGTCATCATCATGACGAGCAACGCCGGCACCGACACGGTGATGAAGCTCTGTGCCGATCCCGAGACGCGGCCCGATCCGGGCCCTCTCGCCGACGCCCTCCATGACGACCTCCTCAAGGCCTTCAAGCCGGCGTTCCTCGGGCGCGTCAACGTGATCCCCTACTACCCACTCGCTGATGAGGTGATGCGGAGCATTTGCGAACTCAAGCTCAAGAGCATCCGCCGCCGAGTGGAAAACGCCTACAAAGCCCGGTTCACTTGGACGCCGGAGGTGGTCGGGGCGGTCGTCGACCGCTGTCACGAGGTCGACAGCGGAGCCCGGATCATCGACCGCGTGCTTTCCGGGACGATGTTGCCGGAACTCTCCACGCGGTTGCTTTCCCGGATGGCAGAGGGGGAGCCGGTCGAGACGATCGAGGTTGGCTGGGACCAGACGGCGGGGGAGTTCAGCTATCGGATTGGATGACGCCGAGGCTGCCCGCTGCCGTTGGGCCGAAAAATGAAGCTTTTTCGGCGGTGCCGCCGGGTGGCCACCGGATTTTCCGATTTCTCACGCAACAAATCAGGATTTCTCACGACAACAGTGCGTCGGGCCGGGGTTGTAGCGAGCAACCCCGGTACGATGAGACCAGTCCCCTGGCACGGTGCTCGGGGCGGACCGAACGGCTCGCTGATGTACGAAAGGCACTACGTCCATGGGACTCTTCGTGAAAATTGACGGCATCGAGGGCGAAGCCACCGACTCGGCACACGCCAAGTGGATTCTCGCCGATTCCGCTTCGCTGCCCGTGTTCCGCTCGATTCCTGGCGGCGCGGTCGACCAGCAGAGGACGAAAGGCGAGACGTCGCTCGGCGACATCACCTTCACCCGGCAACTCGACAAGTCGTCGCCGAAGCTGATGGAAGCCTGCGCGCTTGGCAAGTTCAACAAGGAAGTGTTGGTCGAGTTCACCACGACGTTGGGGGGCAAGACCGAGACCTACCTGAAGTGGAAGCTCGAAAACGTCGTTTTCACCGGCTACTCGGTGCACGGCAACAGTTCTGGCGAACCGCTCCCGAGCGAGCAGTGCAGCATGAACTTCTCCAAGATCACCTACACGTACACCGAATTCGACAACCAGAAGGGGACGAAGAAGGGCAACGTGGAGACGAAGTACGAAGTGGGCGCCAACAAGTCGTAATTGGCGTTTTAGAGCGCGTCGGGTGGCCGTCACCCCTTGGCTCACGCCTCGGGGTGACGGGCCCGGCGGCTCGTTTTGCAGTCCGGTGGAGAAAGCATGATGGCCAGCACACGCAGTGGATTCGTCAAGTTCGGCGACTTCGAGGGCGAGGCCACCGACTCCAAGCACAAGGGCTGGAGCATCATGCACACCCTCTCGGCGCCGCTCACGAGGGCGACAGGAGGCTTCGAGCAGAGCGAGCGAGGCGGCGGGGCCACCGCGGTGGGAAAGGTGACCGTGGTGAAGGATTTGGACGCCGCCACGGTGAAGATTCAAAAGGCCTGCGTGACCGGTCAGAAGTTGTCGAAGGTCAAAGTCGAGCTCTGCACGGTGACCGGCGGGGAAACGCAGCCTTATCTCTCCTACGAGTTGGAGGACGTGATCGTGACGTCTTACGACCTCGAGGACCCAGCCGATGCCACCCATCTGCAGCCGACCGAACGGGTGACATGCACGTACGGCAAGGTGACGTGGACCTACGGGAAGTTCGGCTCCGACGGCTCCAGCCTGGGCAAGGTTACCGACACTTTCACCGTCGGGGCCGCGAAGAAATAGGATCGAGGTTCGCTCATGCCAAGCTACTCCCAGGACGGCCTGCCGCTGGCGATCGAGACGCCGCTGGGTAAGGACCAATTGCTACTCGAGGCGTTCGACGGTGAGGAACTCCTCGGAGGCTTGTTCGTTTTTCGCCTCGAGTGCCTGAGCGTCGCGGAGACGTTGAGCAACACCGCGATCGTTGGCAAGCAGGTGAGCTTCCGTGTCAATGACGCAAGCGACACCCCGCGCTGGTTCACCGGCTACGTCAGTCGTTTTTCATGGATTGGCCGCGACGATCTGCTCACCCGATGGCGGGTCGAGGTGGTTCCGAGCCTGTGGTTCGCTTCGCTCACGAGCGACTGCAAGGTCTTTCAGCAGAAGTCGGTGCCCGACATCGTCGGGGCCGTGCTTGGAGACACCTCCGAGATCACGCTCTCGAAGAAACTCACCGGCAGCCACTCCCCCTGGGACTACTGCGTTCAATACCGGGAGACCGACTTCGACTTCGTGAGCCGACTCATGGAACACGAGGGAATCGGGTACCACTTCGAGCACGCCCAAGGCTCGCTCAAGATGGTGATCTCCGACGCCAACACAGCCTTCAGTGACTGCCGGGAGGCTGATGTCGAGACGGCCCAAGGGTTTGGTTCGCCGGCCACGGCCGGCGTGATTACTTCTTGGCGGCATGAGTATGCCTTCCGCCCGGGAAAGGTCGTCCAGACGGACTACTCCTTTGAGGAACCGACGACGAGCCTGCTGTCGACGGGGAATGGCAAGTCGTCCTATACCAACGCCGCCAAAGCCGAGCTTTTTGAGTACCCCGGCTTCTATGAGAAGAAGCCCGCCGGCGATGCCATGGCCAAGGTGCGGATCGAGGCGGAGGAGACGACGGCCAGCATCGCCTCCGGCACGAGCACATGCCGCAGTTTTTCGCCGGGATATGCGTTCAAGATCAAATCCCATCCGAGTTCGGCGGAGCGTGGCAAGAAATACCTGCTCACGAAGGTGGCCCACCGGGCGAGCATTCGCGGCGCCTACGAGGCATCAACGGCGGTAGGGATGGCCTTCGAGTATGAGAACTCGTTCGAGTCGGTGCCGGTGGAAACGGTGTGGCGGCCGGCTCGGAGAACGCCCTGGCCGACCGGCACCGTGCAAACGGCCATGGTCGTCGGACCCTCTGGCGAGGAGATCTACACCGACCAATACGGCCGTATCAAGGTGCAGTTTCACTGGGACCGCTACGGCCGGAACGACGAGCAGAGTTCCTGCTGGATTCGGGTCTCTCAGTCGCTCGCCGGCCCGCAGTTTGGGATGCAGTTCGTTCCCCGCGTCGGCATGGAGGTGGTTGTGTCGCACCTCGATGACGATCCCAACCGCCCGCTCGTGACGGGGGTTGTTTACAACGGCACGAACAAGCCTCCCTTCGATCTGCCGTCCAAGGCAGCCCAGAGCGGCCTGCAGACTCGGAGTACGAAGGACGGGGCGGTTGGCAAGGCCAATCAGCTGATCTTCGACGACACGAAGGGGGCGGAGCTGGTCACGCTGCACGCGGAGAAGAACTTTTCGCGAACGGTCGAGAATGACGACACGCTCGAGGTCGGCTTTGTCGCAAAAGACAAAGGTGACCGCTCGGTGAAGGTCTACAACAACCTCACTGAGGAGATCGGGGCCAGCGGCTGTAGCACCGGGAACAGAACGCTCACCGTCTACAACGACAACGCCACGACGGTCTCCAACGGCAACGACACGCACACCGTCAGCAAGGGCAACGCCACCTACGCCGTAACCCAGGGCAACCACACCGTCACGGTGGGGGGCAAGCAATCGAACACCGTCAAGCAGGGCCACTCGCTCACGGTCTCGTCGGGGTCGCACGCCGTCGAGGTGAGCGCCGGCAGCGGTACCATGAAGGCGATGTCGTGGACGATCGAGGGGCAGACCGGGATCACGCTCAAAGTTGGCAGTAACTCGATCGCCATCGGCCCGTCGGGGGTGACGATCAACGGACTCACGGTGAGTGTCAAAGGGACGACGTCGACGCAGGTCGAGGGCCTCCAGACAACCATCAAGGGCACCGCCATGCTCCAGGCGCAAGGCGCGATCACGATGATCGGTTGAGGAACTGGCCCAAGGAGCGAATGTCATGGCTGTCTGCACGCTCGAACACTATCCGACGCATGAGGCTGCCCGGATGCGCTTGGCCAAGCTCGAACTCGCCGAGCCGGCCATGGCCTTGGTCGAGCAGCCCGACGGGACCATCGCGGGCGGATCGATGCAGGAATGCGCCCGGGCGATTATGGAGGCCGGTCTGACGGAGGATGCCGTGAGCGTTTTGGCCCAGTCGCTGTCGCGGCGGGCGGCCACGTGGTGGGCCTGTCGGGTTGCCCGTCTGGAGGCGGGTGGAAGCCTCACGCCGCAGGAACTTCGGACGCTCGAGGCAGCCGAGGCTTGGGTCAAGCATCCGGAGCAACTCAGGGCCTACGCGGCCCAGGATGCCGCCAAGGTGACGGGGCTTGCGTCACCGGCGGGCTGTGCGGCGTTGGCGGCATTTCTGGCCGGTGAATCGCTCGCGCCGCCGCACCTCGATCCGCTGCCGCCGCTTCCCCATCTGGCCGGTATGGCGGCGGCCGGGGCCGTCAAGTTGGCCGCAGCGAGACGGGCTGCTGCGGAGCCGAATCAGGAATTGTCGCGATTGCTCGCTGCCGGGTTTGCGATCGCCGCAGGCAGCGACACTTGGGAAGGAAGTTGAGCCATGGGACAGCCAGCCGCGAGAGTCGCTGATATGCAGGTCTGCCCGATGCTCACCGGGCCGGTGCCGCACGTCGGTGGAGTTCTGGCCGCGCCAGCAGCGTTCACGGTGCTGATCGGCGGCATGCCGGCGGCTCAGGTGGGCACGATGGGGATCTGCGTCGGCCCCCCTTGCACGGTGATCAAGGGGAGCGCCACCGTCATGGTGGGCGGCATGCCGGCGGCGAGGATGGGCGACAGCACGAGTCACGGCGGCGTGATCACGCTCGGCTGCATGACGGTGCTGATCGGTGGCTGAGCGTCGCTGACGGTATCAAAACACATCGAGCAGGGCGATCGGATATCGGCGTGCCAGACGCATCCGACGAGCATCGGATCTAAGTATCTGTGGGAAAGAATGAGGGCTCTTCTCAAGAGAGAAGATTTAGTGCTTGGCATTTTAGCGCGGAATCACAATTACAACCGGTCGCGGAAGTGGTGGGAAAAAGGTGCCAGGACTGAATGGCACCTTTTTCTCCAAACACGCCAACCTTGAGAGAAGCTGAAACATGCCCCCTACCCAACCTTGGCGAGACATCTCTCCTGCGAGTGCCGTGCAGGCGGAACTCCACCGTCTCGATGGAGGAACTCACCGCCCGCCGGGCAACACACAGCAGAGAGCTGCCCTCAAGGCGACGGTCCTCTCCCAGATCGATGCGTATCACCGCGTGCCCAAGGACAGCTTCGGCATGCTCAAGACACGCGCGGGCATGCTGCACTCTATTGCCAGTGCGGCGAGACAGCTATGGGGTGGAGATGCACGCGCTCGATTCTCTGAAATTGGCCCTATCGTCGCGGCCCTCTCGGACAAAGCGACCCAAAAAGCAAACTACATCGAGAAGCTGCATGCGTTTTACGAGGGGGAGGGCCAAGGGGTCTTCAGAGGAGAAGACCTCCTCAACTTTCTCACGAGCCCTCCTCACAATGCCGGCGGCGTTTTGGCCAATTTACAGCGCGGCTGCCGGATGGAACGGATCGATCCGGCGCACCGGGCGTTCGAGGTGCATCTGGATCCGAGCACGCCATTTACAAACGCTGATTTCCAGTGCGGCATGAACTGGGCATTCGCCCAGTGGTGTGGTTGCCTCATGAACCACCCGCAGGATGACAGCGTGCAAACCGTTCGTCCCAACTTCACCGTCAATGACATCGATGCCGCCAGCCTGCCGCCATTCTTTCTGTGGCTGGAAAATCATTCCATCTGCCTCGGAGCGGACCAAGACAACTTTGGAATATATGGCTTCAGCCCCGCTGAGGTCACGGGAGTCCTCTACTCGCCGTATGGGCAAGCCGAGAGGGCGGCAGGGGGCCGCATCAAGGCAGTCGAGGGCATCCATTGGCTGGTACGGTCGTCGGAAAGCGTGGTCATGGAAATGCCTCTGGATGATCCCAAGGGTGGAATGCGCTTGTTCGACACCATGCACCTTCCCGGAAAAGGACATGAAGAGAAACAGTCCGCGGCCTACGTGTGGACGAAGTGCGGCACGCTTCTGGCAGGGGAACACGCAGCAGGCGAATTGCATCACAGCTCGTTCGTGGCCGGCGACGACGTCCGGTGCGCCGGGATGATTCGGATTGCCAGCGGCAAGGTCGAAATGATCTCGTCGAACAGCGGGCACTACCGGCCGTCGGAGGTCAACCTCCGGCAGTTCGCTTCGTGGCTGAACGACAAGCAGGTGTTCAGCCAAACCGCGTATGCACGGTTTTTTAGCGGCGATTCCCTCGTGAATGAAGGCATCCCTGCCTTCCTGGGGCTCGGTGCGGTAACGGGACGATTTGCCAAACCCAATCGTGTCACGCCGGCCCTTGATCAACTTGGCCAACTCGTGGCGACTGCTGTCACGCGGTACAACGAGTCGGGGACACGAGTCCAAGCCTTCAACTTCATGAGGAATCTCACCAAATCGACCGAATCAAAGGAGGCGGTGGTGTATCTCCAGAATGACTTTCCCCGCGATATCGAAGTAGCCAAGCTCAACACCTCGGAGGAGCAGTGGTGGACTGTCCCGATGAACGTGATCGAGTCGCTTCTGGGGGTGCCAGGGAATGTTCCGTTCGCGACAATCCAGGGCAAGGCGCAGCAGCTCAGCCCTGTCATCGGTAAGTCTAATCCGAGGTTTTCGACAGGCATCGACAGGCTGGTTCCGCTGAAACAACCATCGACCATGCATACGATCCTCTCGGAAGAGTGGCGCAAGTGGCAGCGGCCGCCGCCGGTCTGATTGAAGTGGAAAAAAGGTGGGAAAAAGGTGTCAGGACGCTTTGTTCGGCTGCCGAAGGCGGCGTGACGGTGCTGATCCGTTGGTGAGTGCCCGAACTGACAACGAAATCATCACCGCGCCGCCCGCGAAGCGAATCGTCACAGCCTGGCGGCTCATGACTTTGACCGGGTCGAAGCGGGCCATCGGCGCAGCTGACATCGACTATGCCGCCTCATCGAGCGAGGGGGCGCGGAGCTTCCGCTACCTGGAGTGGAAGGTCGCGATCGCCACTCCCTCGCGGTCGCAGAATCGGGACACCGTGAGCCCTGAATCACCGGAGCGGGCCAGCCGCCGCTCCCACGCCGCGGCCTTCCGTGGATCCGACTGCCGACCCATAAATCGCCTCTTCTCGAACGGAATCTTTGATCACCTTCCGGAGGCTTTTCCGGCATGAGAGAGTGGTTGTGGTGGGCGCTCACGCCGGAGCAGATCGTAGCGAAGTGCGTAACGCACTCGCATCGTGGCCGTCAGCACGGGCTCGTGGACGATCGATGCACTGCGGGGGCGCGGGCCCGCGTCGGGCGTCGCCGCTCGATGAGGCCAAGGACGCCGACGACGAGAGCCACGACGCTGCTGCCGCCGGCTGGATCGATTTCCGGGACACTCATCGTTAGCG
>JBAWVV010000037.1:0-18147 GCA_037147115.1 Planctomycetia bacterium
TTCAGGAAGGGGGGCTGCGGCTCGATCTCGACCCTCAAAGCAGCGGGGAGCCGGGCGCGGTTGTCGTGGCCGGAAGCCGGGGGGCCAGCGCGCTCCATGACCGGGTGACGTCGACCGATCCCGAAACGCGCATGCCGCCGCGGGGGAAGGCCCTCTCGGAGGAGGAGATCGAGCTGGTGGGGGCGTGGATCGATGCCGGCGCGGAGTGGCCCGCGGGGGCGTGGCGCGATCCGCGACTCGACCACTGGGCCTGGCAACCGGTGGTCCGCCCCGATGTTCCCGGGGGTGCCGTCGGCGCTGCGGCGATCGATGCCTTTGTCGCCGCACGCCTCGCAGAGAGCGGCCTCTCCCCGGCCCCGGAGGCCGATCGGCGGACGCTCATCCGCCGGGCGTCGTACGATCTCGTCGGCCTCCCTCCGTCCCCCGCAGAGGTGGCCGCTTTCGAGGCCGACCAGGCCCCGGACGCCTTCGAGCGCCTTGTCGATCGGCTCCTGGCCGCGCCCGGCCACGGGGAGCGCTGGGCCCGGCACTGGCTCGATGTCGCCCACTACGCCGACAGCCATGGCTACGAGCGCGATCAGCTCCGCCCCCATGCGTGGCGCTACCGCGACTGGGTGATCGACGCTTTCAATGCCGACAAGCCCTACGACGCGTTCCTGCGGGAGCAGGTGGCTGGCGACGTGATCACGCCGGACGATCCCGCCGCAGTCGTGGCCAGTGGGTTTCTCGTGGCCGGCCCGTGGGACTTTGTCGGGCAGGTGGAAACGCAAAGCGCCGTCCTGCGGCGCCAGGCCCGGGCCGATGATCTCGATGACATGCTCACGCAGGTGATGGCGGCCGCGTGCGGCGTGACGATCAACTGTGCCCGCTGCCATGACCACAAGCTCGATCCGATCCCGCAGCGTGACCACGCCGCACTGGCGGCGCTCCTGGCCGGCGTGACGCGCGGCGATCGCCCTGTCAGCCCGGCGGCGGTCGCCGCCGGGGATGCCAGGCGACGGGAGCTCGAGGAAGCGCTCCGCACCGCGACAGCCGACGTCCACGCCCTCGCCGGGGCGCCGGTCGATCTGGCCGACATCGTCGGTGGCGGCGACGGCTCGGGGAACGGCGTGAAGGGGGCGGGGATCGACCCGCGTTCTGGTGTGGCCCGCGACCGCACGCCGCTGGGGTTCCTCGAAGGGATCGAAGCGAATCGACCCGTTCCCGGGCCCTCGCCACTGGTGGCAGCGGTGCTCGTGCCCGATGGCAGCGGGCCGGTTCGGTTCGTCGTCGATGGTCAAGCGATCGACGGCCTCCCGCCGTCGGCCCGGCAGGGGTGGGATGCAATCCGCAATGGCCCGGTCAACGCCCAGGCCTCGACGACCACCGCCGGCATCGACCACGCCACCGACGGCCATGCCATCCTCGGTCTCCATGCCAATGCCGCGATCACCTTCGATCTGGCCGCGATCCGAGCCAGGCATCCGGCCACCAGCCGGCGCTTCCGCGCGGTGGTCGCTTATGGCGGCCGGGCGGAGACGGCCGGGGCCGAGGTCGCCGTCTTTGTCGATGGCCGGCGCGCGATCCAGTGCCGGCTCGATCAGGCGAGCCCCGGAGAACCGCTCGACATCCTCCTTCCCGACGACGCCCGCCATCTCACCCTCGTGGCCACCGACGGCGGGGATGGCATCGGCCACGATCAGATCTGGTTTGGCGACCCGCGGATCGAGGGAACCCCCTCTCGCGCCGTTGATGAGCAGGCCCTTGCCGCCGCGCGCGGGCGGATCGAGTCGCTGCGGCAGGAGCTCGCGGCCTTGCCGGCGACGGGAATCGTCTACGCTCCGGTCGTGCAGTCGCCGCCGCCGGTGCAGCTCCTTTTGCGCGGCGATCCGGAGAAGCCGTTGGGAGAGATTCCTCCAGGGCTGCCGGCGCTCGTGGGCGTGCCTGCGGCGGTCCTGCCGGCCGATGCCACCGATGCCGTGCGCCGGCGGGCCCTCGCCGATTGGATCACCGATCGGGCCAATCCACTCACGCCGCGCGTGATTGTCAACCGGCTCTGGCACCATCACTTCGGCACCGGCCTCGTCGACACGCCGAGCGATTTCGGCTCGGGGGGCGGTCGTCCCTCCCATCCGGCGCTCCTCGACTGGCTCGCCGCGGAGCTGGTTGACCATGGTTGGTCGCTCAAGCACATCCACCGGCTCATCTGCACGAGCCAGACCTGGCGGCAGCGGAGCCATGGTGTGCCCGGCGCGGCCGCTGGCATGGCGCTCGATTCCGGCAACCGTCTCCTCTGGCGGATGAGCCCGCGGCGCCTCGACGCCGAGTCGTACCGCGACACGGTGCTGGCCGTTTCCGGCACGCTCGATCAGACCCGCGGCGGGCCAGGCTTCCGCGATTTCCGGGTCACCGAGGCCTATGCCCCGATCTATGAGTCAATTCCCGTCGACCGCCCCGACCTGCGGCGCCGCAGCATCTACCGCTGCGTCGTGCGGGGCACGCCCGACGTCTTCCTGGCAACGCTCGACTGTCCCAACCCCGCCAACCTCGCGCCAGTCCGGGCCCGGACAACAACAGCGCTGCAGTCGCTGGCGATCCTCAACAACGACTTCACCCTCCGCCATGCTGCAGCCTGGGCCGAGCGGCTCGAGCGCGAGGCGGGGAATCTTCCCGCCGATCAGGTGCGCCTTGGTTTCCAGCTCGCCTTCGGTCGTGAGCCCGACCGGGAGGAGGCCGCTGCGGGCAGCGAGCTTGTCGCGCAGGCGGGGCTCGTGCAGTTCTGCCGGATGATGCTGGCGGCCAATGAGCTCTCGGCGATCGACTGACAGGGTCTGAAGTCCAAGGATTCACCCGATGCTTTTTTCCGCATCCCCCTCAAGCTGTTGCTTCCGTCCGTCGGGCCGACGGGCGTTTCTCGGCGCCCTTGGCGGCGGGCTCGGGTGCCTCGGGCTCGATGTCGCCCTTGCGGCCGCCGCTCCCCCCTCCGGGAGCATTCCGCGGGGGGCGCTGGCGCCACGGCCGCCCAGTTTTGAGGCGCGGGCCACGGCCGTGATCCAGATTTTTTGTCCGGGGGGGATGAGCCATGTCGACACGTTTGACTACAAGCCGGAGCTTGTTCGTCGTGCCGGTATGCCGTTTGATCCCGATGGGAAGCTCGAGTTCTTCGCCTCGCGGCCGGGGGAGTGCATGCCGTCGGCTTGGCCGTTCCGGCAGCACGGGGAATGCGGCCGCTGGGTGAGCGATCTGTTCCCGGGCCTGGCCCGGCATGTCGACTCGATCGCCTTCCTCCATTCGATGCATGCCAAGTCGGCCCTCCATGGCCCGGCGATGTTCATGGCCAACAGCGGCTTCATCCTTCCCGGTTTCCCGTCATTTGGCGCCTGGGCGACCTACGGCCTGGGGAGTGAGGCCGACAATCTTCCGGCGTTCGTCGTCCTCCCCGACCCGCGCGGCCTGCCGCCGGGGGGAACGGTCAACTGGGGTGCCGGATTCCTGCCGGCTGTCCATCAGGGGACGGTGCTGCGGACCGCCGCCAACCAGCCGCCGATCGCCGATCTCTTCCCCCCGGCTGATCGGGCCGATGTCCGGGCCGGTGAGCCGGCCGGGCTCGGCTTCCTCGGCGCGATCAACCGCCGCCACCGCGATGCGCGCGGGGGGGATGCCGATCTCGATGCCCGGATCGAGGCCTTCGAGCTGGCGGCACGCCTCCAGCTTTCGGCCCCCGAAGTTGGCGACCTGTCAGGGGAATCGGCGCTCACGCTGGCCAGCTACCGGCTCGACGATCCCGACCTGGGGCCCTTCGGCAGGCAGTGCCTCCTCGCCCGCCGGCTCGTCGAGCGTGGCGTTCGCTTCGTGCAGATCTACTGCGGCGCGGAGAACACGACGGCACTCAAGATCCGCCCCAACTGGGATTCGCACGAGGATCTCGTCCGCGATCACGGCTACTGGGGGCCGATCCTCGATGCCGGGGCCAGCGCGCTGTTGACGGATCTCGCCGGCCGCGGGCTCCTCGACACGACGCTCGTCATCGGCTCGACCGAGTTCGGTCGGCAGCCCGCGGCGCAGGGGAAGGGGCGCGATCACAACCCCGGTGCCTTCACCGCCTGGATGGCCGGAGGGGGCGTGAAGGGAGGCGTGGCCCACGGCGCCAGCGACGAGCTCGGCTTCAAGGCCGAAGTCGATCCAACGACCTGGCACGACCTCCATGCCACGGCGCTCCATCTCCTCGGCATCGATCACGAGCGCCTCACGATCTACAACAACGGCATCCCGCGCCGGCTCACCGATGTCCATGGCCGGGTGCTCCAAGCAATCGTGGCCTGAGGCTTATGGCGGTCAGCGTCCCACGAGCCGGGGATGGGGACGCCCCTCGTTGAGCGTCGGCCGCTCCGGACGCCCCTGCGACGCAAACTCGAGGCGGAGATGGTCGAGGCCGAGTGAGCGGAGGATCGTGGCGTGGATGTCGTGGACATGGAGGCGGTCGGCGATCTGGTGGAGCCCGACGTCGTCGGTGGCGCCGATTTCGATCCCTCCCGGCACGCCCCCTCCGGCCATCCACATCGTGAAACCGTAGGGATTGTGGTCGCGGCCATCCCCCTTCTCGCTCATCGGCGTCCGCCCGAACTCCCCTCCCCAGACGACGAGCGTTGAGTCGAGAAGGCCGCGGCGCTTCAGGTCGCGGACGAGCGCCGCGACCGGCTGGTCAACCTGCCGGCAGAGCTCGGCGTGGTTCTTCTCGATCCCGGCATGGGCGTCCCATTTGCTACCGGCACCGTGATAGACCTGCACGAAGCGGACGCCCCGTTCGACGAGGCGACGGGCGAGGAGACAATTGCGGCCACAGACGGCCGTCGCCGGTTCGTCGAGGCCGTAGAGCCGACGCGTCTCGGCGGTCTCCGCGCCCAGGTCGACGGCCAGAGGGGCTGCCGCCTGCATCCGGTAGGCGAGCTCGTAGCTTTGGATTCGCGCTTCGAGCTCGGTCTGTTCAGGCGTGGCCGCCGCGCGGGCCCGGTTGAGCTCGGTGAGGAAGGCGAGCTTCGCCGCCTGTCGGGCGGGGCCGACTCCCTTCGGTGCGGTGAGATTCGCGATCGGCGGCGTGCCGGTGCCGAGCCGCGTCCCCTGGTAGATCGCCGGCATGAATCCGGCCGCCCAATTCCGCGGCCCGTTGACCACCTGCCCATCGCCATCCTGGAGGACGACGAAAGCGGGAAGGTCACGGCTCTCGCTCCCCAGGCCGTAGGTCGTCCAGGCGCCGAGGGAGGGGCGCCCCCCCAGGACCGAGCCGGTGTTCATCTGGCAGACGCCGCCGGAGTGGTTGAGCCCGTCGGAGACGCAGGACCGGAGGATGGCGAGATCGTCGACGATGCCGGCGGTGTGGGGAAGCCAGTCGCTGACCCACGCGCCGCAGCGGCCATGCCGGGCCCAGGTCCGGCGATCGGCCAACAGCGGGCTCTCCGCCTCTCCCATCGGCGTGATCACCCGCCCGAAGCTTTCGGGCAAGGGCTGCCCCGCAAGCCTGCGGAGGAGGGGCTTGGGGTCGAACGTATCGAGATGGCTCGGCCCCCCTTCCATGAAGAGGAAGATCACGCTTGTAGCCCGCGCAGCGGCGTGGGGGGACTTGGGCGCGAGGGGAGCGCTGGTGGCCGCGAGCGCCGCTTCATGCTCGAGCGCCGCAAGCGCCAGCGCTCCGAAGCCGGAGCCGGCACGGGCGAGCCAATCCCGCCGCGAGGTCGCGGGGGCATGGTGCGGGAGGCGGTGGTGGCGGGCGAGGCTCGACATGGTGGGGCGTCAGTCGACGTAGAGGAAATCGCTCGAGTTCAGGAGGACATGACAGAGATCGACAAGGGCTTCGTAGCCGCGGAGATCCTTGACCGGGGCGACCTGGAGCCCGCCGCGGACGAGATCGCGCCCCCGGCCCGCCGTGTCGACGGCGAACCCCGGCGTCTCCTCGAAGGTCCACGCGGCAACGACCGCGTCGCCGGCCGAACCACGCTCCTGGAGCAGCTCCGCCCGCTGGAGCGCCCGCCGCGACAGGCGCACCTCGTCGATCAGGCCGTCCCAGCTGGAATCCTCGGAGCCGCTCCGGCCGCCGATCGCGAAGGGCTGCGACGTGGCATGGCTGCCGTCGAAACCGTGGGCCACGGTGGCGAGCCTCGCGGCGGCGTCGTTGTCGGAGAGATCGCGGATCTGAAAGTCGACGCGCCGGTCGCCGGCATCGACGACACGCACGGCCACCGCGATCGCGTAGGGGCGCTCGAGGGTGAGGCGGAGGCCGGCATCGATCTCGGCCCGGACCGGAATCTTGGTCTCGCCGTCCTTTCGCGCGCCGCGCACCTTCAGACCGAGTCGCCCCGCGGTATCGACATCGAGGCTCCAGCCGGGGGCGTCGTCGCGGCCGAAGCCTTGCGAGGCGATCGTCCGCGGTCGCCCTTCGGCCGGAAACGACCGGAGCACGACAGAGGCTTCGAAGGTGAAGTCGTCGGCCGGAAAGGGGCTCGCCTCTGGCTTGGCGCCCGACGCGCTGCCGGGGACTGTCAGCAGGGCGTCGGGGCGGGCAGGGTCGATCGTAGCGGCGAGCCCCTCGCGTTGCGGCATCGGCTCGGAGAGCGCGACGGAGAAGGTGGAGGCGTCGGCGTCGAGCCGGCTCCGCTCGAGCCCGAGAAACTCGGTGCAGGCATCGATCGTTTCCACTGAAGGCTCGCGGCCGATGACCGTCCGCAGCGCCTCGGCGGCCCGGCTCCGATCGTCTCCGAGGCCTTGCCGGTCGATCCGCAGGGCGAGGGCCCGGGCGCGGGCCAGGAGCCATTCACCGTTGAGGAGGAGGAGGGCCTGCGACGGGGTGGTGGTCGTGTTGCGGCGCGAGCAACTCGCGGCGGCGTCGGGGAAGTCGAAGGCGTCGAGGAGGGGATCGCGGGTGTTGCGCAAAACGGAGACGTAGAGCGCCCGGCGTGGCTTTGCCGCCGGCACCGGCGGACCGGCGGGGGTGGCGTCGAGCTCACCGCTGGCGACCAGCGCCGCATCGCGGATTTGCTCGGCATCGAGCCGGCGCGCGTGGCGGCGCCACAGGAGCCGGGCCTGCGGATCGCGGGCCGCAGCCAGCGTGAATGGCGGGCTCTCGGGGGCGCGCGTTGCCCGGCGGAAGGCCGTACTGGTGAGGATCAGCCGCTCGATCCTCCGCACCGTGTAGCCCCCCTCGACGAGATCGGCGGCCAGCCAATCGAGGAGCTGCGGATGGCTCGGCGGCGCACCGAGAAGGCCGAAGTCGTTGGCCTCGGAGGCGAGCCCCTCCCCGAAATGCCACTGCCACAGCCGGTTGGCGAGGACGCGCGGCGCGAGGGGATTGGCTGGCGCCGCGATCCAGCGGGCCAGGGCCAGGCGTCGGCCGCTCGACGGCCCGCGCGCTGCCACCGGCTCGATCGGCGGGCAGCCGCCGCCGAGAACCTCCGGGAGACCGGGGGCGATGCCCTCGGGCACCCACCCCTCCGCCACGACAGCCGCCGGGGTCGATAGCGGACGATCGGCGGCGTGCTCCTTCTCGAAGGCCGCCAGCTCGGCCGTGAGTCGCTCGTAGGCGAGCCGGTCGGCTTCGGGGAGCTTTTCCGGCTGGAAGGTCAGCTGTCGGGCGGCAAGCCGCACCCACTGCGCCTCCAGCGCCGTCCGCTCCGCCGCCGGCAGCATCACGAGCCGCTTGATCGGCGGCGGGAAGCGTTGCAGGCCTCCCCAGGCCCCCTCGTCGCGGGCCGAGGCGCGGAGCGTGGCCAGCTCGCGCTGGATGCGCCCGACGGTTTGGACCCACGTCTGTTGGCCAGGGGAAAGGGCCTGTGGCTCAGGGACGCCGTCGTCACGCCACTCGATCGCCGTAAAGAACGCCCGCAGGCGCTCGTGGTCGGCTTTGAGGATCGGATCGTATTTGTGATCGTGGCAACGGGCGCAGCCGAGGCCCATGGCGAGGAACACGTCGGCGGTTGTCTCGGTGGCGTCGTCGAGGATGTCGGTCCACTGCTTCGGGACGTCGATCTGGTTGTATTCGTAGGGTGCTTGGCGGAGGAATCCAGTGGCGATCGCCCCCCCGGCGTCGTCGCTGAGCTCGTCGCCGGCGAGCTGCGCGATCACAAAGCGGTCGAAGGGGAGGTCGGCCTGGAAGGCGGCGACGACCCAGTCGCGGTAGCGCCAGGCATGGGGCCGGAAGGCGTCCTGCCGAAAGCCGTCGCTGTCGGCATACCGGGCCAGATCGAGCCAGTGGCGGGCGAGGTGCTCGGCATGGCGGGGATCGGCGAGGAGTCGGTCGACGAGTCGCTCCCAGGCGGCGGGGTCGGTGTCGGCGACGAAGGCCCGCACCTCCTCGGCCGACGGTGGCACTCCCACGGTCGTGAAGAAGAGCCGGCGGATGAGCGTGGCCCGATCGGCCTCGGGGACGGCAACGAGCCCCTCGGCCGCCAGCCGGGCGTCGACGAAGCGATCGATCGGATGGCCACTGGCCCCCTCCGGCACCGCAGGCCTGACGAGCGGTCGATAGGCCCACCACCCCCGATCCTCCTCCGTCACCACCATCGGCCGCGGTCGGAGTCTGGGGCCGACGGGGGCGGCGGCATCGCGAGGGGGAAGCCCGGCGGCGAGGAGGTCGGCTGCCGACGCCGATCCGGTCCAGGGGAGGCCGTCGGCCACCCAGGCTTCCAGCGCCGCGATTTCGCCGTCGGAGAGCCGGTCGCGGTCCGGGGGCATCGCCACCGACTCGTGGCGGACCGCGGCAACCAGCAGGCTCGAGGCCGGATCGCCAGGGACAACCGCCGGCCCCGAATCCCCGCCACGGAGCACGTCGACGAGGCTGTCGAGCCGCAGCCCCCCCTTCGCGGCCTCGTCGCCATGGCACGACTGGCAGTGGGTGGCCAAGAGGGGGCGGATCGTCGTCTCGAAGTGATCGAGGGGCGAGCTGGCGTGGGAGGTGATCGCCGAGAGCCACAAGGAGGCCGCGGCGATCGACGCGACGACCGGCACCGTGGTGCGAATGGGGGCGGAGCGTGACACCGCGACGGCTCTCGTGGAGTGCATGACGAATCCCCCCTTCCCCCATCCAGGGCTCGGAACGCAATTGTGGCCTCGACCGAGGAGCGAGGGCAATTGACCTCTCCCCCTCCCGCCCCCGACACTCATTCAGGTGTGGCCGGGGACGTGATGAGCACGGAAAACATGGGGACCGTCATGGGGCAAAGACCGAGATTTCTTGCCGTTGTTTCCCTCCTCGTCGCCACGGGGCTTCCGACCCGTGCCAATGCCGACGGGGTCGCAGTGATCGCCGGGAAGCGCGAGGGGCGGACGAGCACCGAGCCGGCCGAGGCCGCCATCAACGAGCCCTTCGCCACCGCCTTCGATCTCGAGGGGCGGCTGTGGGGCGTCGAGTTCACCCGGGCCAACCGGGTGTTCCGCATCGACCCGGCCACGGCTGGCGGCGCGGGGCTGCCGACGTTCGTGGCGGGGCAGTTTCGCGTTGCCGATCCGCAGGCGCCCGAGCCCCCCACCGGATCGACCACAGTCGGGGAGGTCCGCTTCAACGGTCTCCACGATCTGGCGATCGGTCCTGACGACACGATCTACCTGGCCGACACCTTCAACCACCGGATCCGGGCCCTCGATCCGCGCACGCGCCGCCTCCGTACGATCGCCGGCACCGGGATCGCCGGGGACTCCGGTGACGGTGGCCCGGCGGCCCTGGCCCATTTTAATCAGCCCTACTGCTGCTCGCTCGTGCCGGGAGGGGGCGCGCTCCTCGTCGCCGACATTGGCAACGCCCGGCTCCGATCGATCGACCTCGTCACCGGCGTCGTCACGACGGTTGCCGGCAATGGTGTGAAGGGGGCGCCTCAGGAGGGGGAGCTGGCGACGGCCACGCCGTTGGCGGGCCCGCGTGCTGCCTGCGCCGCCGCCGACGGCACGATCTGGCTGGCGCTGCGGGAGGGGAATGCGCTGGTGGCGATCCGCCAGGGGCGCGTGAGCGTGGCAGTGAATGCCGAAGGGAAGGCGGGCTTCGCCGGCGACGGCGGGACGGGCGCGGCGGCGCTGTTGGCAGGGCCGAAGTATGTGGCGATGGATGGAAGGGGACGCGTGCTCGTCTGCGACACCGAGAACCACTGCGTCCGCCGCTACGACCCTACCACCGGGATCATCGTGACGGTGGCGGGCATCCCCGGCAGGCCGGGCACCGCGGTGGGGAGCGACTGGCGGACGACGCACCTCGCCCGGCCGCATGCGGCCCGGATCGACCCGGCGGGAAACCTCGTCGTTGCCGACAGCGACAACGACCGGATCCTCGCCGGGCCGCTCGATTGATGCCGTGCCCGCCTCGGTCGCTGGTCATCGACCACCGCAGCCGACGTGCGATCAGCCAGGCCAGTGCGCGGCGATCTTGCCTTTCAGGAAGGCAACGCTGCGGTGGAGTTGGTCGATCCCGTCGACGCCATCCTCGATGCTGATCCAGCCCGAGAAGCCCTTGCTCTTCAGCTCCGAGAAGATCGCGTCGTAGTCGTTGAGCCCCTTGCCGATCTCGCCGTGCCGAAGCCGCTTGACGTAGCCGGCGCTCCCCCCCTCCTCGCGGCGTAAATCCTCGAGCGTCCCCTCAATGAGGAAGCGGTCGCTGGCATGCATCGTCACGACCCGGCTCGACACGCGCCGCAGCAATTCGAGCGGGTCATCGCCGGCGATGTAGGCATTGCTCGGATCGTAGTTGACACCGAAGTTGGGATCGCGGACGGCATCGACAAGCGCACAGAAGAGGTCCATCTTCTGGGCGAACTCGGGATATTGCCAGAAGTCGTCCTTGTAGTGATTCTCGATGATCAGCGTGACCCCCAGCTCGCGCGCTAGCGGCAGGCAGGCGCGGATCGACTCGGCGGCGAGGGCCACGCCCGCCTCGGCCGTCAGCTCAGGCCTCCGCTGTCCGGAGAGCGTCCGGCACCAGCCGGCCCCGAGGGCGTGGGCCATCCGAATCCAGGTTTTTTGTTTTTCGATCTCGCGCTGCCGGAAGGCGGGATCGGGGTGGGTGAAGTCGGGGGAGCAGCAGAGCATCGGGATCACCATCCCGCGGGCCTCGACCGCCCGACGGAAGCCCGGCCAGGCCGATTCGTCGGCCATCTCCAAGAATCCGGCATACCACTCGAGGCCGTCGATGCCGAGTGTCGACGCTAGCTCGATCCACTCCGCAAGCGTCATGCTGCCATCTTTCACGAGCGCCTGCATGTAGGCCTTCGGAAAGGCTGCCAGACGTGGGACGGCCGTGCGGGTGGTGGCGGGGAGCAGGGGCATGATTCAATTTTCCAAAGGCAGGGAGGAATGGATCGTGATGCGAAGGGGAGTGGTGCTCAAGCCTCTTTCGCCGGCTGGATCGTCTTGGGGGGGTTGCGCCCGAGGAGCGGATACTGCTCGAGGTCGCACACCTGGCCACTGATGGGGCCACATTCATCGGAGAGGAACGTGACGACGACCGCCGCGATCTCGTCCGGCGCGATCAGCCGGCCAGCGGGGGCAAACTGCGGGTCGACGCGGCCGGGCCAGTCGTCGTCGAGCCCCTGCTGTCGCTTCCGCGCGATCTCGTTGTCGGTGAGCACCCAGCCGGGGTTCACTTGGTTGACCCGCACACCATCCGCGCGGAAGAGGGTGTCGCCGAGGTTCCGCGTTGCCGCTTGGAGGGCAGCCTTGGAGAGGCTGTAGGGGAGGAGATTCGGCTCGCCGCAGTGGGCGTTGACGCTGCCGATATTGAGCACGCTGCCGCGCGTTTTCCGCAGATATGGCAGGGCGGCCCGCGTCAGCTCGAGTGGCACAAGCACGTTCACCGCCATGATCCGCTCGAACAGGTCGCGCGTCGTCGAGGCGAGATCCCCCGAGGCGACGATCGCCGCGTTGTTGACGACTCCATCGAGCCGGCCGAACGTGTTGACGGCCAGGTCGACGAGCCGCTCGGCACAGCCGGGATTGGAAAGCTCCTCGACATGGACGACCGCCCGGCCGCTGCCGTGTTGGGCCTTGATCTCCGCGGCAACGTCGCGGGCCAGATCGGCCTCGAGGCCATGGATAACCACGCTCGCCCCCTCGGCCGCAGCGCGGCGGGCGATCGCCGCGCCGATCCCGGTGGCGCTGCCGGTGACGATGACGACTTTCTCTGCCAGGCGCATGGGCAATTCCTCGGATGTGTGGAGGGATTGTAGCGGCTGTCGACAGCCGCGCTTCGTTCGCTCGATGGGGAATCAGACGACTGTTTCGACGCCGCCGATGAACACGCGCCGGACGTTGAGGCGGCGGGAGAGGAGGAGGATGTCAGCCCGCTTGCCGACCGCGAGGCTGCCACAGTCGGCGGCGATCCCCACACGCTCCGCCGGAGTCAGGCTCGCCAAGCGGATCAGGGTGGGAAGATCGGCCCGGGTGGCAGCCTGCATCGTGCGCACCATGTGGTCCATCCCCATCACGCTGCTCGCCAGCGACCCGCCGGCCCGGCCGACGTGGCCATCGCTCTCAAACCAGCTCCCCCCATGCTCCGGACCAAACCGATAGCGGCCAGCGGGCATGTCGAGGGCCCGGCTCGAATCGCTCACCAGGCAAAGGCGCTCTGGCCCGAGCATCTGCAGGGCGAAGGCGAGCAGGGCGGGCCCGAGATGGGCGCCGTCGGCGATCACCTCGGTGCTCATCGCGGGAGTCGCAAGGACGAACTGCTCCATCCCCGCCTCCATCGGCGTGCCGCACCGGTCGCGCAACGACACCACCGAGCTCATCGCGCACCAGAAGTGATCGACATGCCGCACGCCCGCCCGGAAAGCCCGCTCCATCTCCCCCCAGGTGGCGTTGGAATGACCGCAGGTGACGAGGCACTTTCTCCGCTTGCCTGCCCGATAGAAGGCCTCGGCACCGGGGAGCTCCGCGGCACACGTGGCGATGCGCACGAGGTCGTCACGGAACCAAGCCGCATATTCCGCTGGCAGCGGATCGCGGCGACCATCGATGGCGTGGCAGCCGACCTTGTCTGCCGCGAAGTAGGGGCCGTAGACATGAACGCCGCCGATCCTCGCGCCCTCTTTCGGCTGCCAGGAGTCGCGGACGCTCCGGCAGGCGGCGAGCATCGCCTCGATCTGGGCCGGCGTGCCGGTCGTGGTCGTCGGGAAGATCGTCGTCGTGCCGTGGCGGGCGTGGGTGGCAAGCGCCGTGCGGACGGCCGCCTCGTCGCCATCCATGAAGTCGGTGCCCCCACCGCCATGGACATGGAGATCGACAAACCCAGGCGCGAGAAAAGCGCCGCGGGCGTCGATCGTGACGGCATCACGCGGCAGCGCCACGCGCGGACCGATCGCGGCGATGCGTCCCTCCCGGCAGACGATCCGGCTCCCCTCGACGAGCCTGTCGGGGAAGACGATCGTGCCCCCCTCGAACACGAGCGTGCCCGCGATGGGGCCGGCGACCGCCACCCCCTTGCTCCGTGGACGTCGAGACGGTGAGCTGCTCATGAAGGAGCGAGAACGCTCTTCACGACATGCCCCGCATGCATCTGCTCGAAGGCCTCGTGCCACTTCTCGAGCGGCCAGACGCCGCCGATGATCGGCTTGACGTCGAGCTGACCGCTCGTGAGCAGCGCGAGGACGCGCTCCCAGATCGGCCAGTTGTGGCTGTAGCTCCCCTGGAGCGTGACATTCTTCTGGACGAGCGGATCGAGCGAGATCCCTACCGGGGCCTTCCCCCAGCCGACCTTACTGATCCAGCCGGCCGGGCGGACGATGTCGAGGGCGATGGCGAGCGTGGCACTGACGCCGGCGGCATCGATGACGCCGTCGCAGCCGAGGCCGTCACGGGCGCAGGCCCAATCCTTCGGGCTCCCGATCACCACCTCGCAGCCATACTTCTTGGCGACGGCGAGCCGCCCCTTGTCGGCCTCGAGGCCGACGACCGCCACCTCGGCGCCACACAGCCTGGCAAAAGCCGCGCAGAGGATGCCGATCGTGCCGGGCCCGAGGACGACGACCCGATCCCCCGGTTCGATGTGGGCATTCTTGACGGTGGCGTTGTAGGCGACGCAGCAGGGCTCGGTGAGGCAGGCCTGTTCGAAGGGGAGGCTATCGGGAACGTGGTGGAGGATCCGCGACGGCACGCGGACAAACTTCGTCATCGCGCCATTCACGCCATACCCAAAACCCTTCCGGGTGGGATCGAGGTTGTAGAGGCCGCGGCGCGTGAGCGGGCTGTCTGCCGAGATGATCGCGGCGGTCTCGCTCACCACCCGATCCCCCGGCTTCCATCCCTCGACCGCTTTCCCCACCTCGGCAATCGTGCCGCCGAACTCGTGGCCGAGGACGACCGGATAATTCACCTGCCAGGAGTGGTCGCCAGTCCACTGATGGAGGTCGCTGCCGCAGACGCCGACATTGGCCACCTTGAGGAGGATGTCGCTGTCGCCAATCGTCGGCCGCTCCATCGGACGGAGCTCGACGCTTCCGCGGGCGGCGGCGAAGTTCACGACTCCGGGCGAGGCTTGGCTCATCGGGGATTCTCCGGGATGTGTGGCTGGGAAGAGAATGGGTGACGACGTGCGAGGAAAGGATCCGGCGCGATTCGGTCAGGCCTTCGCCGGCACCTGCTGGGAATGGACGGCGTCGCAGATCTTCCGCAGCGAGGCTTCGAGGTTACCGTCGGCGGTCTTGAAGGAGTCGGCATCGATCGTCAGCGGCGCCCCGAGGACGACCAGCGGCGCCCCGTACTGCGGGCACTGGATCGCCTGCTCAAGTGACAGCCCACCGACGGCCTGCACTGGGATGGTGACGGCGGCGACTACCTGGCGGAGTTGGTCGAGCGGGCTCGGCATCCGCCTGCCCGCCGCAGCGATCCCGCGCCGCTCGTCGTAGCCGACATGGTGGATCACGTAGTCGCAGCCGAGGTCCTCGAGCCACTTCGCCCCGGCGACCATGTCTTCACAGATCATGTTGTCGCCCATCACGCCGACGCCGAAATCGGCCCCAGCCTTGACGACGCACTTCACCGTCTCGGCGTGGGCCCTGGCCATGACGACGACATGCGTCGCGCCGGCCTTGGCCATCATCTCTGCCTCGAGGTAGCCGCCGTCCATCGTCTTGAGATCGGCGACGATCGGCACCCCCGGAAAGGCCTTTCGCAGCGCGCGGACGCCATGGAGACCCTCGGCGAGGATCAGCGGCGTCCCTGCCTCGAGCCAGTCGACGCCAGCGCGGATGGCAAGCGCCGCAGTGTCGAGGGCCTCATCGATGTTTGTGAGGTCGAGGGAGATCTGGACGATCGGCCGCGTGATCGGGGAGCGCACCATCGGGGAATGCCCTTGAAGAAGTGGGAACGCGGAACACTCAAGACCCTGCAAGACCCAAGACCCCGCAACGACCGACCCCGGGAGTGGTTTCCCCCGGGGTCGGTGTGGTTGCAGAGACGACCGGGTGCGGCCGCGATCAGTCGTTGTATTCGTACTTGAACTTGCCCGGCGACGGAACGGGGTAGGTGTAGTCGGCGAGGAGCCGCACCGGGGCGGGGGAGTCGGCCTTGAAGTCGGCCACGCCGGCGGTGAGGTCGTAGTCGCCGTTCAACAGCCCGTCATAGGTGACGAGCTTGCCGGTGTGGGCCGCGATCCGCCCCATCGCCGTGGCGAGACTCGCCTCGGCCCCGCGAACCGCCTCGTTGTAGGGCTTGTCGTTGATGATCGCATCGACGAGGTGTTCCCATTCGCGGCGGTAGGGGTTCGGCTCCGGCTGGTCGGCCGTCCAGAGGAGCTTGTCCTTGTCCTCTGCCTGCCCCTTGTAAATGGCGCAACGTGCCGGCGAGTGGCCGCTGGCAGAGATCGTGAACGCCCCCTTCGTGCCCCGGCCGAAGACGCCGAACTTCTGGTCACAGTTCTTGATGTGGCGGCCGGAGTAGAAGAACTTCGTGCCGTCGGGGAAGGTGTATTCGACGGCATAGCTGTCGAAGTTCTGGTCGTCCATCTTCCCCTTCACGTGCCGGCCTCCGGTGGCCTCGGCCGTCACCGGCCACGCCCCCTTCATCCAGCAGACCTCGTCGATGTGATGGACGTAGTAGTCGCTGTAGATGCCCCCCGACGCCCACAGGAATCCATGGAAGCGGCGGATCTGCCAGAGGATCTCGCTCACTCCCTCCGGCGGGCCGGGGAAGAGCTCGGGGCTCTGGGCCGGCGTGTGCATCCGGTAGCCGCGGAAGTCCATCAGCTCCCCCGCCTCGCCGTTCTGGAGCCGGTCATAGAGCTCCCGGCGGCGGTCGCAGTGGCGGCACATCAGACCGACGCCGACTTTGAGGTTCTTCTCGTCAGCCTTCTTGGCCAGTTCGATGATCCGCTTCGTGCTCGGGCCGTCGACCGAGACCGGCTTCTCCATGAAGGTGTGCACCCCCTTCTCGATCGCGTAGGCGAAGTGGGGGGCGCGGAAGGCGACCGGCGTGGCGAAGATCGCGATGTCGCCCGGCTTGAGGTAGTCGATCGCCTCCTTGTAGGCGTCGAAGCCGACAAACACGCGCTCGTCGGGAACGTCGAACTTCCCCTCGAACTGCTCGCCGATCGAACGGCGGACAATATCGGCCCGCTCCTTGAAGACGTCGGCCATGGCGACGAGCTTGAGCGGCGCGCCCTGCACAGAGAGGGCATCGGCCGCCGCGCCGCCGCCACGCCCGCCGCAGCCGATGAGGGCCAGGCGGATGGCGTCACTGCCACCGGCAAACACCTTCGGCACGTCGGCCTTCTCTTGGGCCCCCGCCTTGGTCGCGGCGACACCGGCCAGCGCCGCCCCGGCGACGGTGGCCGTCGTCGTGTCGAGGAACTGCCGGCGGTTGCTCTTGGCGCTCGTCGCGGGGCGCTTGTCGCTCGTGGTGGAGTTGTTCGCTCCGTTCGCGGGGAGCTGGGGGCTGGTCGCGGGGCGCTGGGAAGACTTCGCTTCGTCGCGGGGCATGGGTGTCCTCGGGTATGGGCGGATCCGGACAGCCGGTTGTCGGTGGCCTGAGCCAGCGGCAGCCTGCGCGGTTCGGGAGGTCTGGGCACGGCACGAAAGTCGATGCCGTCGGGAAGACCTTGCAGATTGTGTGCAAGATATCGGCTCCCCCGGTATCAATTCTAAACCCTCGCCGGGATCGCTGAAAGCACCAGGGGCCGCAGGGCTGGCTCGTCGGCCGTCATGCGGGGCCCAACGGCTCACCGAACCGGGGGGGATGCCGATCGCAACCGGAGCGATGCGGGCGATCATGCCGAATGGGATTCGGAGATGGTTTTGACACGCCTTCGCCGGGTGGCTGCCCGTGCCCCGTCGCCGGACGCTCGCTACGGCCTTCCGAGGCCTTCGCTCGCTCGGACCCGCCGGCGCTCACGGCTCATGGCTCCGCTTGTCGGCTACGCCGGCTCACGGAGCACGGGTAGCCCCTCCTGATGACGATTTGGGAGGGAGAGAGGGAGTACTGAATGGAGGCAAACTGCGCTCAGGACCCGAGTTCGCAGACCGCGTAGCAGATCATGTGAAGGATATTCATCTGGGCGTCCTCGACGCGGCCGTAGTGCCCTTCCTCGATGACGAGGAGATGATCGGCCAGCGGGGCAACGTTCCCCCGCTTCCCGCCGACGAGCGCGAGCGTTTCGAGGCCATGTTCGCGGGCCCACTGGCAGGCGGCGACGAGGTTCGGCGAATTGCCACTGACGCTCGAGAGGATCAGGAGATCCCCCTTCTCGGCGTGGTTGGTCAGTTGGCGCACGAACACATCATCGAAGGTGAAGTCGTTACCGATCGCGGTCATCCAGGCGGTGTTGTCGGCGATGCAGAGCACCTTGAACGGCCGCGGCGCAGCGGCCGAGGCGTTCTTCCCTAGGTCGGTGGTGAAGTGGGCGGCGTTGGCGGCGTTGCCACCGTTGCCGCAGACAAAGATCCGCCGCCCCTCGCGGCCGGCCTTCTTCACCACTTCGATCGCGGCAGCAATCTCGGCCGGCGGCACGGAGCGGATCGCCCGATCCTGCGCAGTGACGTAGTCGGCGATCCAGTCGAGCGTGGAGGTGTGGGAGGCGGGCATGGTGCGATTCCTGGCGGGGGGTGAGCGTCGAAGCATTCTACCAGCCTCCCGTCCGCAGGCTTGCTCCCCGCTCACGCCAGGATCGGCGTGACGACGTTGCCGTGGACGTCGGTGAGGCGGTAGTCG